>USPH01000128.1 GCA_900556515.1 uncultured Collinsella sp. | reverse complement strand
GGCTTGGGGGTCGACGCGGGCGCAGGCTGGGTCGCCGGAGCGGCAGTGCCTCGGTCCCAGGGCATGCCGCCCTGGCGCGCAGACGCAGCGGCGGGAGCAGCGGATGCTGCCGGAGCGTCAGCTCGGGTGCCCGAGATCAACGTCGGCTGTTGCGTCGTCGCAGGAGCAGCCGCGACAGTTGCAGGCGCGGCGGCCTGAGCAGCGGCCACGCTCGCCGGCACGGCGCCGTTGGCAACCATGGCCTCCAAGCGTGCCACACGCTCGGCCAATGCCTCAATCGTTAAATCAGCCTCGGGACGTGCCAGACGCGTGCAGGCGATCTCGAGCACCAGGCGCACGTCGCTCGCGCCCCTCATCTCCAGCGCGGCATCGTCGAGCACCGTCAGCACGCGGGCCAGACGGTCGGCCGGATGCTCGCCAAAGGCAGCAGCCTCGGCAGCAAGCGCCTCGGCCTGCTCGGCCCCGCCCTCAAACAGCTCGGCACGGGCACCGGCAACGCAGGCCACATACACGTCGCGCACGTGCGCCACCAGGTCGCGCGTCAGCTCAAGCAGGTCATTGCCCTCCTCGACCTGCGCGCGAATGATCCCATAGAGCTCAGCAATATCACGCTCGGCGATGGCGCGGGCAAACTCGCCCAGGATCTGGTCCGAAACCTCGCCCAAAAGTGAGCGGGCATCGTCCGCGTGCACGGCTCCGTTGCCAAAAACGCTCAGCTGCTCCAGTGTGGAAAGCGCGTCGCGCATGCCGCCCTTGGCATGGCGCGCCACGATGGCCAGCGCCTCGTCGTCGTAATCGAAGCCCTCCTGCTCACACACGTAGGACAGGCGATGTTCGATATCCTCGTTGCCGATGCGGTGGAAATCGAAGCGCTGGCAGCGCGAGAGGATGGTCTCCAGAATCTTTTGCGGATCGGTGGTGCACAGCACAAAGATCACGTGCGCCGGCGGCTCTTCGAGCGTCTTGAGCAGCGCGTTGAACGCCGCCGTCGTGAGCATGTGAACCTCGTCGATGATATAAATCTTGTACTTGCCGCGCACCGGGGCAAAGTTGACGGAGTTGATGATCTCCTCGCGCACGTTGTCCACGCCGGTACGGCTTGCGGCATCGAGCTCGTAGACATCGGGGTGGTTGCCCTCGGCAATGAGCTCGCACTCCTCGCAAGTACCGTCGGGCATGCAGCCGCTTGCACCCTCGGCGCGCGCCGCCTCGGCATTGCGGCACAGCAGCGCCTTGGCCAGAATGCGCGCCATGGTGGTCTTGCCCGTGCCGCGCGGTCCGCAGAACAGGTAGGCGTGGGACAGGCGCCCCTCGGTGATGGCGTGCTCGAGCGTCGAGACGATATGCTGCTGGCCCACCACGGAGTCGAAGGTGAGCGGGCGATACTTTCGGTACAACGATTCCATGGGTGCTCCCCCGGGTATACTGAGTCTTGTTGCCGCGGCGGCCATGCGGTCGCACGGCATACTGCATTCCATAATAACCCGTACGGCGAGCCCGCCGCGATAGGAGTCCAAAGAGCATGGCAGACGCAGAGAGCAACCTCGTTCCCTCCGAAGCAGCCGACCAGGTCGAGGTCGCGCTCGAGAAGCAGGCCGCGGCCGACGACGGCATTCTGTACCTCAACGAGTACCAGTACGAAAACGACCTCGTCACCGACTTCGCCCGCCTGGTTGCCTCGCCCAGGCGTCGCGGCTCGCTGTATGTCGCCGCGGCAATTGCCGCGCTGCTCGGCATTGGTATGCTGGTGGCCGGCGGCAGCTGGATCAAGTTCGGCGTCGTGCTGATCGTGTTCGGCGCCTTTTTGGCCTGGTGGAGCAAGAACCTCCACCACACGCTTGCCCGCGACTTTATCGATGCCGTCGAGGCCGACGAGTCCATGGGCGGCCGCTATCGCCGCGTCGCCGCCAACGAAGACGGTCTGATGGTATGGGGCAAGAGCGGCAAGTCGCAGTTCTTCCCGTTTGAGAAGCTCGACCACGTGCTCGACGGCGAGCGCATCTTTGTGGCCATGTTCGCCGACCAGGGCGTGACGATCCCCAAGGACACCTTCATCCGTGGCGATGCCGAGCAGTTTGGCTCCTTCCTCAAGGCGCGCATCAACAAAAAACTCCGCATCGAGACCAAACGCAAGAAGATGAAGGCCGAGAAGGCCGCCGCCGAGGCCAAGCAGGGCGACAAGCCCCAGGAGACCAAGCGCAAGCAGAAGAAGAACAAGAAGAAGCGCTAAGGCCAAGCCAGACAGGCAGCCTCGCATCCCGCTATCCTCCCCATGCACCCGAGCGTGCTACACTAGCAGCATCTATGCCACCGCGAACGGCTCGGCCCCGCGCCCGCCGCTCGCAAACGAACTTTAAACGCACGAGGGTTGGCCATGCCGCTTTTCTCGCAACATACCGCCCGGTTCTCGCCGGACGTTCCTTTGGAGGGCACCAGCTCTCGCGAGCTGCTCAAGCGGTACCAGCCGCTCGAGACACTTGCGACCGGCGGTTTTGGCTCCATCGAGATCTGCCGCGACACGCACCTGCGCCGCCGCGTCGCCATTAAACGCATCCCCCTTATCAACGGTGCCGGCATGCCCGCCAGCGACATCATGGATGTCCTGCGCGAGGCGCACACCGCCGCCATGCTTCAACATCCCAATATCGTGCAGGTTATCGACTTTACGCACGACACAGCCTATGCCTACCTGGTTATGGAATATGTCGATGGCATGTCGCTGGCCGAGTTTTTGCACCGCGTGAACGGCCACTCACTTACCTTTGACGAGGCCGCAGCCATTGCCGATGCCCTGGGCCAGGCGCTCACCTTCGCCCATAGTAATGGCGTACTCCACCTGGACATTAAGCCCGCCAACGTGCTCATCGACCACTCGGGCAATGTAAAGCTCACCGACTTTGGCATGGCGCGACTGTCGTCCGCCGGTGGCTTTGGCGGCTCGCGAGGCGGCACCATCGGCTACATGCCGCCCGAGCAGCTCGATATCGAGACCGGCACGGTCGACGAACGCGCCGATGTCTTTGCCCTCGCCTGTGTGATCTACGAGGGCCTGTGCGGCAGCGCTCCCTTTATGGCGGCCACGCCCGCCGACTCGCTCGACCGCATCATCGGCGGCGCCACCTATCCCAGCGAGCTGATACCACACTTTCCCCCGGGAGCCGAGGCCGCGCTCATGAGCGCGCTCTCCCCCATGCCGCAGGACCGCCCCAACAGCATCGAGGCATTTTGCGACCAGCTCCTTGCCGGTCTGGGCAGCGTGCGCGAGGGCCGTCGCAGTCTGGAGCAAATGGTTAGCGAGCTTTCGGATGACGAGCAGGAGCTCAACGATATCGAGCCGTCGCACTACGAGGACGACGCCATCGAGGTCGACCCCGCACTCGGCTGGGCGGGCACGCGCTGGAGCCATGCGCGCGACTACACCATGCGCGCTATCTCGGCGCTAACGTGCGGCACCTTTAGCTTTTTGCTGATGCAAACGGCCGGGGTCGCGGCGCTTCCCGGGTTGGTCGTCGCGGCTATCGCTATTGGCGCGGCAGCCGGCTTGGCACCGCAGATTGGCTCGGCCATCTCGGCCGTAGGCTTTTTGGTGCTCATGGCAAACGCCACCATGCAGGCGCAGGGCATCCTGTCGATGTTGCCCGTCGCGGTGATCTTTGCCGCCGCCATGTCCGGTTGGTGGATCGCCTGGGGTCGTACCGAGGCTGCCGCGAGCGCCGCGCTCACCTGTGCACTCGCGCTTGGCTGTCTGACCGGCAATACCTTCCTGGCAGCTGGGGTCGCCGCCGGCGTCGCGTCATTTTGGCTCGGTCCGGCAAGCGCCGCCGCGGCAACGGGCATGGGCGCGCTTTTTGCCCGTCTGGCCACGGTCGCGCATTCAGCCGGAGGCGTGCTGGGGCTCGGTAACGTTGCCGCAGCGCTGGGAGATCCGCTCCTTTGGACTGCCTTTGTGCTGGTCGCGGCAACTGCCGCAGCATCATCCGCGCTGCTCAATGCCCATGCCAAGCGTGCCGACCAGGGCTCAAACCTTGCCGCAATCGCCGCCATCGCTGTCACCGGCATCGGCTGCGCAGCGGCGTCCTGTCTTGCACACCATATGGAAATTGCCAGCCTTGCAGCCGCGGTCGTCGCCAAGGCGGCGGTTGCGGGAACCCTATCCTCTATAATCGTTGGGATATGCCTATATTTGCTCGGATACCAAAGAACCTATACGGAGAGTGATCTTTCGTGAACTTCCTGAACATCTTCGAGGACCACGTGGCCGGCATCTTCGGTGCCACCCGTGCCCCGTTCTCCTTTAAGAAGCTTGCCAAGCAGGCCGCTCGCGACATGGAGGATCAGACTCTGGTGATCAACGGCGTCAACACGGCGCCGGCACTCTATACCATCCTTATCGCCGCCGACGACGATCCCATGCTCGCCCCGTTCTACCCCGAGCTTTCGCGCGAGGTCCGCGAGTTTGTGAAGGCACAGGCCGAAAAGCGCCGCTATGTGTTTGTCGGCGAGCCCCTCGTGCGCTTTATGATCGATCCGCAGCTGCGTGCCGGCAAGTTCTCGGTCTTTGCCGAGAACGTCGATGCCCCCACGCTCGGCCGCCTGTACGAAGAAGAGCGCGCCTATCAAAACGCTGTCTCTTATACACATCTGACGCTGCCGACGAAGCTAG
>USPH01000127.1 GCA_900556515.1 uncultured Collinsella sp. | reverse complement strand
GATGTCGTCGATGCCCAGCTCGTGAGAAACCTCGGACAGCGTAGCGCCCGAGACAAGCGACACCTTCAAGCGCGTGAGCTTGCCCTCGTCAAACTCCGGATAGGACTCAAACAGGGAGCGTGCGACCACAGCGCCCAAAATGGAATCGCCCAAGAACTCAAGGCGCTCATAGCTGGCAGAAACCGGCTGGCCCTCGACTGCCGAGGGATGCGTAAGCGCCGCGCGCAGCAGCACCTTATTGTTGAACTCGTGGCCCAGGATTTCCTGGGCGCGCGTAAGTCGGTCGGATAAAGCCAAGACTTAGGCCTCCTTGGCAGCTTCGATAGCGTCGACGGCGTCGGCGACAGAGTTGAGCGAGAGCAGGGTCTCGTCATCGATCTCGAGGTTGAACTCGTCCTCGATAGCCGTAACCAGCTGCAGGCGCTCGAGCGAGTTGGCATCGAGGTCGTCAAAGGTGGTCTCCTCGCTAATTTCGGCAACATCGACGCCTAGAACGTCAGCAGCGACCTCGGCGATCTTGTCGAAGATTTCGGAGCGGTCCATAGCGCTTCCTCTCATAGTGCATGAATACCAAAAGAATGGTACCGCCCGGGCGGTACCAAGACACGGTTCGATTCTACCCCACGACGTGCGCCCCGAGACGCATAACGCCGCTGTTATAAAACGATGCCGTCCATGGAGTTGGCGACATTCTCGACCAGCCCGGCGCGCACGGCTTCGGCCGCCGCAAGCGTACCGTTTTTAACAGCCTCGACCGAGGTGGCACCATGGCCGATCAGGACCACGCCGCGCAGGCCCAAAAGAATCGCGCCGCCCTTGGCGTCGCCCGAAAGCTTGGCTTTAATCTCGCGCATCTGCTTTTTGATGAGCAGCGCGGCGATCTTGGTGCCGAGCGAGGCCATAAAGGCACCCTTGAGTTCCTGCAGCAAAAACTTGGCAGCGCCCTCGGTGGCCTTGAGCGCGATGTTGCCCGACATGCCGTCGGCGACCACGACGTCAAAATTGCCCGACGTAAGATCGGTGCCCTCGCAGTTACCAACAAAGCCGGGAACGGCGGCTTTCATGGCCGGGAAGCAGGCCTTGGTAAAGTTGGAGCCCTTCTCGTCCTCGGTGCCGTTGGCAAGCAGGCCCACGCGGGGATGCTCGATGCCCAGGACGACGCGGGCATAGGCGCTACCCATCTGAGCAAAACGCACCATGTCATCGACCTCGACATCGGGGTTGGCGCCCATATCGCACAGCACCGTCAGACCGCCGGCGCGATTGGGCAGCGCATTGGTCAGACAGGGGCGCACCGGCTGCTTCTTGCCTTCGGCCTGATACCTAAACGGCGTCACGTAGGCGGTGGCAGCGGCGGTCATGGCGCCGGTGGAGCCGGCAGAGAAAAACGCGTCCGCATTACCCTTCTTAATGGCGCGGCAAGAAAGCACGATCGACGACTTACGCTTGGTCATCACGGCGCGAATGGGATCGTCATCCATGGCGATAACGTCAGGCGCCTCAAGGGCCTCAACACGTGCATGGGAAGCGGCAAAGGGATTGACGATTTCGGCGGGACCAGCTGCCAAGACCTCGATATCGGGATCGGCGGCAAGCGCAGCCTCGATACCATCGAGAACAACCTGAGGTTTCTCGTCTCCGCCCACAACGTCTACACAAACGCGAACGTTACTCATATACATACTCCTTATACAAAAATGGCCGACTCATTGAGCCGGCCATTGTGGTTCCATTTGGAACGGCATCGCATCCAGAATATACCGTTACTCGGTAACGATAACCTCGCGGTCCTTGTAGAAACCGCAGCTGGGGCACACGTGGTGCGGAAGCTTAACAGCGCCGCAACGGGGGCACGTGGACTGAGCCGCAGCCGAGATCTTCATGTTGGCGGAACGACGGGTGTGAGTGCGGATACGACCCTGCTTTTGTTTAGGTACGGGCATAGTGACCTTCCTTATGAACTATCCAGTGTGGCGATTACGCGCAAGTAGCGATACTACCACAGTTTTACTCATCGAGCTTGAGATTCTTCAATGCTGCAAATGGATTTTCCGTGGCAGCGGCCCATTCTGCCTCTGCCTGGGCGGCGCAATCGCATTGCTCGACGTTGAGATTGCAACCGCAAGTGGGGCACAGGCCGCGGCAATCGGGCTTGCACAGGACAACGAACGGCGTGTCCATGACGACCGCGTCGTTGATGGGCTCTCCCAGATCGACGATGCGATCCTCGCCCAGGAGCTCGTAGCCGTCTTCGTAGGCCTCGGGATCCTCGGGCTCCTCAAAGAGATAAAACTCCTCGATCTCGCCGGCGATATCAAACGAGGCGGGCTCCAGGCAACGGTCGCACTCGCCGGTGGCGTGCGCGCGAACCATGCCCGTGAGCAAGACACCGGTACCGGCATTGGTAAAGACAACGTCGTAGTCGATGCCGTCCTGTAGCTGGTACTCCTTCTCGCCCACCGTGTAGGTGGCGACATCGACCTTACCGGTCAGCGGATACGAATCTCCAGGAAACTCGAGCTGCTCGGAAAGATCGACGGTAACGCTCGGGAACTCAGCCATTACCACTGACCATTCTGCTGGGCGGCACCCTCGTTGAGCTGCTGACGGCAACGGGTAACGGTGCCGGTCAGGCTCTTGAGGTTCTCCTCCAAGTGCGTAAAGACCTGCTCTGCGTAGTCCTCGGCAGCATAACGCGTCTCGCGCTCGTACTGCTGGGCACGATCGCGGATGTCGTCGGCCTGCTGCTGCGCAAGGCGGACGATCTCCTGCTCACCGGCAATGGTGAGGGCCTGCTGCTGAGCGTCGGCGATGATGGAATCGGCCTGAGCGGCGGCGGAAGCCATAAGCTCCTCGCGCTCCTTAAGGATACGGCGGGACTTCTGCCACTCCTCGGGATAGCTCATGCGGATCTCGTCGAGGATGTTGAAGAACACGTCGGCGTCGATGACCTTGAACTGAGCGTTCTTGCCGAAAGGCGGCTTGGCTTCCTCGATCAGCCCTTCGAGCTCATCGACCAAGCTGACGATCCTATCGCCAGGATAATTCTCGCCCGGCATCCGGTCTCCTTTCATAGGTAACATATCATCGTGCTAGTTTACCACATGCCACCAGGCAATAAGAAACGTCACGAAAAGCGATGTTTGAGCGCTTCGACCACGTTGGACGGGACAAACGTCGATACGTCACTGCCGAGCGAGGCGATCTGGCGAACGACCGAGCTCGAGATATAGCCGTACTGCGGCGCACTCATGACAAAGATGGACTCCAGCTCGCTATCCAGGCGATAGTTAAGGTCGGCCTGCTGCAGCTCATACTCAAAGTCGGTCATGGCGCGCAGACCCTTGACCACGGCCCCCGCCCCCTGCTCACGAGCGAAGTCGACCAAGAGGCCGGTAAAGGGCAGGACCTCGACGCCGTCGATATCACCGAGCGCCTCGCGGGCCAGAGCCACGCGCTCATCGAGCATAAACGTGGTGCCCACACCGTTTTTACCCTGCGACTCGGCAACAGCGACGATCACGCTGGGAAAGATGCGGCGGGCGCGGCGGATCACATCGATATGGCCAAACGTGATGGGATCGAAGGTGCCCGGGACGATCACGCGATTAATAGTGTCACTCATGGGCGTCCTCCGGGGATACTGCCTCGTCATTTTCGTTAGCATCAGTGCCGCCGTCCTTGCTATCGCCGACCCAACGGAGCAGGTCGACCGAGGTAATGCCGTAGCGCTTCTCACGTACAGTCTCAAAGCCTGCCGGATGCGCGCCCGCATCGGCGGAGGCATGCTCAAACAGGGCATAAGCGCCAGGCGCAAGCAGACCCTGCTGAGCCAGGTTCTGCAGCATTTCCTCGACCGGCTCGGCACCAAAAGCATAGGGCGGGTCGAGCAGGACCAAATCAAAGGGGCCGCCCGGTACACGACCGCGCGAGGCACTTGCCAGCATGTCGCCCGTGACCACACGCCAACGCGCACGGTCACGGCAGAGCGACTCGATATTCTTGGTAATGAGCCGCGCGGCGTTGCGATCGATCTCAAACGTCGTGAGCGAGCGGGCCCCACGAGAGAGCATCTCTAACCCTAAGGCACCGGAGCCGCCAAAGGCGTCCAGCACACGAACCTCGTCCAAATCGAAATCGAATGCCGACATGACCATAGATGCGCACGCCTCGCGCACGCGATCAGTCGTGGGGCGGGTGACATCGCGACCACGGGGCTCCTCGATCTTACGACCGCGCCATTCGCCGCCGATGATTCTCATCCTCCGCTGACCTCCTTAAAGATATGTCGATAACGCATGGCGACCGCGTCGCGCAAGGGACGCGTCGCCACAGAGTCAAGGTTGCAAGCATACCGCAAGAGCTCGACCGCGTCCAAATGGGCCCACTCGATCAGCTCCTCGTCGGCGTCCAGGTCGACAAAGCGCAGGGTCACACCACCATGCTGGCGATAACCCAGGATCTCGCCTTCATGGCGCAGGCGCAGGTCCATCTGGGCGAGCGTAAAGCCGTCCGAGGTCTTTTCGAGCGACTGGAGACGGTCTTGTGCCGCCGATGCGCCGCCGTTGCCCTTGGAGTGCGTCATGACCAGGCACGTGCCCGACACACTGCCACGGCCCACGCGGCCGCGCAGCTGGTGCAGGGCAGCCAATCCAAAGCGCTCGCCGTTCTCGATGACCATGACCTGTCTCTTATACACATCTCCGAGCCCACGAGACATG
>USPH01000126.1 GCA_900556515.1 uncultured Collinsella sp. | reverse complement strand
GCGCGCACGATGGCGTAGCTCGACACCTTTTGGGAAGGATTCGGCAGAATAGCATAGTGGCGCGCGATGTCGTTGCGCACCTCGCCCTCCTCGCGGCCCACCTCGTGCATAAAGGCCTGCTTGGACCCAAGTAACATGACAGCAAACCAGCGGGCGTCCTCATCGTCGTCAAAGTCCGCCACAAGAACGTCGGTAGACTCGGCCTTTTCGGCCTTGGTAAGCTCCGAGGAGATGAACTCCGCAATCTGCTGCGACAGGTCCACGAATTCGCGCTCGCCAAAGAAATAGCCCTTGAGCTCACCGCCGAATGCGGAGTTCTCGGCAAACGTGGCGCGCTTGTTATCGGCAGACGTGCGGGCGCGACGCAGATGTGTGGTCACGAAGTTGCGCACGGTGCGGCTCTCGATATCGAGCTCGCGCTGGCTCATGACGTTGACGGCCGAGTCAAAGTCCAGGATATGCAGGATTGCGTGATTGATTTTCATATACGGCATTCCGTTCTAGATCGATTTCAGCACGAATCAGTATAGCGGTCGTGCCCGCCCCAATGCACCAACATGCCCCTTTGCACCAGCGTTAACGCAGGAGCTCGGACTGCCACGCCTCGAGCTGCTCTGCCAGGCTCTTGCCGGCAGCAGGAACGTTGAGCTCGGAACGCTTGGGCAGCAGGGCGCATTTAAGAATTGCGACGACGGTCTGCGAGATGAAACTGCGCGTATCTTTGTCGAAGCCCTGAGCAGCCTGGAGCATCACCGGCAGGCTCTCGCGCAAATTCCCTGCGATATCTGCGAACCGTTCGGCCCCTGTGGCTTCAAACACGGAGAACAACGCATCTACAAAGCGCTCGCGCTCGGCAGGCCCCACTGCAAGCAGCATCTCGCGAATAGAGCTATCGACGTATCGAGCGCCGGCAGACAGACGCTCGCAATACACAAAGTCGTAGCCGTCAACGACCCAGCTAAAGGGATTGTGCTGCAGCAGACTGAATTCGGTGCTCTCGACAATGGCGTAATCTTCCTGCGTCTCGAACATCATGCCGAAAATCGAAGACTGGGGCAGGGTCTTGTCGATGCGGCCGGAAAGACCTGCGAAGGCGTCACCGCTCAGGAACTCCTCGACAAAGCCGGGGCCATCGTGGGAGAAGGCCCGTTCGATCCGGTCGCCAGCAGCGTCAGAGCACATCGCCGCGCCATACACCGCCAAGTTTCCGCCCTTGGAATGGCCTCCGCACAAGAGCGGACCATCAATCGCGGCCACCGCCTCGTCCACATAGCGCGCCGCAGATTCCTGGGCCGGCACAGGACACCGGAAAGCCATGTTAAAGTCCTCTTTCCAGCCCACGATCGTGCTGTCGGTCCCCCGGAAGGCAAGATAGGAAAATCCTGCCGGGAATCGGAACGTCATGGCCGCAAACTGCTCCGTCGTTGCCACGTCGCTCACGGCACGGTATCCGCACACGCGCACGCCGCGGTAGCGCGGACTTGCCGCAACAGCCTCCAACAAGGCGCGGCTCTCCTCCGGATCCCACAGGTCGCCAATCATGTCCCGGTAGCACTCGGCGCGCAGTAGCTCACGCACGTCCAGTCCCTGCCAGCCGGCAAGCTCCGGCATATCCCCCGGCAAGCGCAAATACGACAGCCATGCAAACACCAGGCTGTCCACCGCGCAAAACGGCCGCTCCTCAAACGAATCGAACGCCGTCTGGGCATAACTCAAAAAGTTAGGCGAATCCGACATGCCTCTCCCATCAACAATGGTGCATTGGGGTCAGGTTTGTTTGCACCAATCGCGCCCCATTTGGTGCAAACAAACCTGACCCCCTTGCACCAAAAAGGCGCCCGGGCCGTGGGGCCTGGACGCCTTCATTGTAGCTTGCTGGCAAACGAGCCGGATTTAGCAGGAGAAATCGACGCTGTCGATGATGTCCTTGAGGGCCTTGGCAGAAGCGGTGAGCTCGCTCTGCTCGGACTCGTTCAGCGGCACAGGGACGCGGCAGACGACGCCGTCGCGACCGACGACGGTCGGCATGGAGATGGCCAGATCGGACAGGCCATACTCGCCCACCATGAGCGAGGAAACGGGCAGAACGGTCTGCTCGTCACGCATAACAGCGGTGCAGATACGCTTAACGGCCATGGCAACGCCATAGTAGGTTGCGTGCTTCTTCTCGATGATGGTGTAAGCGGAGTTCTTGACGTCCTCGGCGATACGCTTCTCGGCAGCCTCATGCTCCAGATGGCCGTGAAGCTCGCAGAAGGTGCTCAGCGGCACGCCGGCAACCTGAGCGCTGGACCAGGCGACGAACTCGGAGTCGCCGTGCTCGCCCATGACGTAGGCCTGGACATCGCGCGGATCGACCTCGACGTGGGCGCCGAGCATCTGCTGCAGACGACCGGTGTCGAGCACGGTGCCGGAGCCGATGACATGGCCCTCGGGCAGGCCGGACATCTTGATGGCGGCATAGGTCAGAACGTCAACCGGGTTAGAGACGATCAGCAGGATGCCGTCAAAGCCGGACTTCTTAATCTCGGGAATAATGGACTTAAAGATGCTGACGTTCTTGTTGACCAGGTCCAGGCGGGTCTCGCCGGGCTTCTGGGCAGCGCCAGCGGTGACGACGATCATAGCGGCGTCGGCGACATCAGAGTAATCGCCAGCGTAGATCTTCATCGGCTCGGCAAACGTCATGCCGTGCGCGATGTCCAGGGCCTCGCCCTCGGCGCGATTCTTGTCCACGTCGATGAGGACCATCTCGGAGAACAGGCCGCTCTGCATCAGTGCGAACGCCGAAGACGAACCGACGAAACCGCAGCCGACAATAGCGACCTTCTTCTCGTTAACCATTACAAACTCCCATCTCTCTCCACAAACAAACCGCCCAGGGCGACCCGAGCGGCTTGCCGTAATCCCAATACATCCAATCGGGACTTTGATTATGCTCCTATTGCAGCCAAATATCGACCGTTTACCGAAATTGTTTGCAGAATTCGTATAATAACTGCACGAAATCGGTTTCGAGCTATTGACTCACGGAAACGAATCCCTAATACAGACCCGCTTCGCGAATAGCCTCGACAGCCAAAACAATCTGATCGGGCGGCAGCACCAGCGCCATGCGCACGTGTCCCTCACCCGAAGGACCAAAGCTCGCACCCGGCGTCACGACGACACCGGCCTTTTCCATGAGCTCCTCGCAAAACGCCATCGAGTCGGTGCGACCCCCGGGGAGCTTAGCCCACACAAACATGGAGCCATGCGCGTTGGGGCGCTCCCAGCCCAGGCCCTCAAGGCCGTCACACAGGGCATCGCGACGCTCCTGGTACTTCAGGCGCTGCGCCTCGACCTCATCGCGCGGACCGTTGAGGCAGGCGATGGCCGCCTTCTGGATCGGGAAGAACATGCCAAAGTCGATCTGGCTGCGCAGCTTGGCAAAGGCCGAGACCACATCCTCGCGACCGACCAAAAAGCCGATACGCGCGCCGGTGACGTTAAACGACTTGGAGAGCGAGAAGAACTCCACGCCCACCTCGAGCGCACCGGGATACTGGAGGAAGCTGCCGCCCGGCTCGCCGTCGAACACGATGTCCGAGTAGGCGTTGTCGTGGACGATCAACAGGTCGTGCTCGCGGGCGAAGGCGATGATCTCCTCGTAGACCTCGGGCGTACCCACCGAGCCCACCGGGTTGGCAGGCAGCGACACGATCATGTACTTGGCGCGATCGGCGACCTCGGGGTCGATGCCCGCCACGTAGGGCAGGTAGTTGTGCTCGGCGACCAGCGGGTAGTACTCGAGCTTGGCATCGGCGATCTTGGCACCCGCCTCAAAGACCGGGTAGCACGGATCGGGCACCAGGATGGTGTCGCCCGGGTCGAGCAGCGCCAGGCCCAAGTGGCCCACGCCCTCCTGCGTGCCGTTGCACGACTGCACCATGGACGGCGTAATGCCACAGACACCAAAGCGGCGCTCGTAGTAATCGCACACGGCCTGCTTGAGCTCGGGTAGATCGCGCAGGGCATACTTCCACATCTCTGGGTCCTGCGCGGCCTGGGTCAGCGCCTCGACCACGTGGTCGTACGGCTTAAAGTCGGGCGTGCCCACGCTCATGTTGTAAATGGTCTTGCCCTGGGCCTTAAGCGCAAGAAGCTTGTTGTTGAGCGAGGCAAAAACCTCCGCGCCAAAGCGGTCGAGACGCTGCGATGCCTGCATGGTGCCACCTTTCGATACAAAAAACGCGGCGCTCCGACAAGAGCGCCGCGCGATACGGGCCATCAGATTGCAAAAGTGTAACGCTTGCATCCCCTGTTTTGGTTCAATTTAGTCAACCTTAGCCAATCGGGGCGCGGCGTTAGTCAATCGGGCGCAGCGCGTCGATCTGTGCGAGCCACAGACGCGAACTGGCGTCGCTCGGCATGCGCCAATCGCCGCGCGGGCTGAGCGTGACCGAACCCACCTTGGGACCGTCGGGCAGACAACTGCGTTTAAACTGCTGGGCGAAAAAGCGACGGTAGAACGTGCGCAGCCACGTGTGGATGGTGGCCTCGTCGTAGACACCCTCAAAGCTCTTGAGCGCCATGCGGTAGATCTTGCCCGGCTCAAAGCCAAAGCGCAGCAGGTAATAGAGGAAATAGTCGTGCAGCTCGTACGGACCCACCAGATCCTCGGTTTTCTGAGCGATCTCGCCATCGCCCGTCGGCGGCAAAAGCTCGGGCGACACCGGCGTGTCGAGAATAT
>USPH01000125.1 GCA_900556515.1 uncultured Collinsella sp. | reverse complement strand
TATAAGAGACAGAATCTACCTCGGGCGCAGGAGCTGCTGCGCGAGGTCTTTGACGAGACGTTGGCCGAGCACGCCGGCAAGCGCGGTACTGAGGGTCCGCTCGTGCCGCTTTCCCCGGTGGAGGAACGTCAGGTGGCCGAGATTCTGCCGCAGCTGGAAGGCGTGCTCGCCTACGAGTCCGAGGCACTTGCCCCCTTTGCGCCACGCTACCTTGAGTTCGCCTTTAATGAGCTTAAGGTCGAGTATGCCGGTTGGCCACTCGGTGGGCGCATCGACCGCGTGGACGTGGATGCCGAGAACCGTGCCGTGGTGATCGACTACAAACATCGCTCGGGCGTCGAGGAGTATAAGCTTGCCGACCCCACGGTGTTCGACGAGAAGACGGGTGCGGTGCCCGCCGACGACCCGCGCTGGCTGCCGCCCCATACCCAGACACTCATCTACGCCCAAGCCATGCGTCGGGCGCTGGGCCTAGATACCCGCGCTGCGCTCTATTTTTCGACCAAGGGCGGCAAGCCCGCGCTGCGCGGTGCCGCGAGCGCCGAGCTGTTGGAGCAGGAGCGCGGCGACGGTCGCATTCCGGGCCTTAAGAAGGGCTTCCCGGGCGAGGGCGGCAACATGGACTTCGATGTGCTGCTCGATCGCGTGGAGACCGGCATTGCCGAGCGGCTGCGCGAACTCGAGGCGGGCGTCGTGACGGCGGTCGATCCGACATCGGCGCAAGCCGCGCATGCGCGCTGCTCGTATAACCACGAAGGAACGTTTGTAAGGAGGGGCGTGTAGACCATGGATCTTTCGACTTTGATGCCGCAACAGCTGCAAGTCGTCAAAACGCTCGACCGCCCGCTATTTGTCTCGGCGGGTGCCGGCTCGGGCAAGACCTTTACCCTTACGCGCCGCATCGTCTACGCACTCTCGCCCGAATCCGGTCCGTTTGTCGAGCATCTGGACCAGGTGCTCGCCATTACCTTTACCAAAGACGCCGCGGCCGAGATTCGCGACCGCGTGCGCCGCGCGCTTATCGAAGAGGGTATGGACGAAGAGGCTCTGACGGTCGACAACGCTTGGATCTCGACCATCCACGGCATGTGCTCGCGTATCCTGCGCGCGCATGCGTTGGAGCTGGGCATCGATCCCGAGTTCACGGTGCTTACCGATACCGATGAGCTTATGGATCAGGCTGTCGAGCATGTGCTGGGCCGCGCGACAGCGCCCGATGCCGCTCCCGAGCTCGCGGCTTCGCTCAAAGCACTCTATGCCTGGTATCCCATGGCGGGTGAGGGCGGTCCCTTTGGCAGCGGCACCACCATCAAAGGTCTGGTGCGCAACCTATTGGAGCTGTCGAGCCAGCTGCCGGGCGGCATGGACGACGTGTGCGTGGTTCGTGGCTGTGCCGATACCTCGGCCCTGGCAGACGCCTATCGCGCGGCGCTCGGCGCGAGCAAGGCGGCGACCGAAAAGGCGCAGGTGGCGCTCGAGGCCATCGACGCGTTCGAGGCGAGCAGCAAGACCATGGCAGATGTGGCGCGGCTTATGATGGCGTGCAGTATGCCGCGCGCGAGTAAGATGTTCCCAAAAGAGAATGTCGAGCTGCTCAAGGCAGAGGCTGCCGACACGTTCGTCAATATTGTGCTGGCTTGCGGTGGCCCGGCACTTGATGCGCTGACGGGGCTTGCCCGTGCCGTAGAGGCGGAATACCGTGCGCTCAAGGCTGACCAGTCCGCACTCGACAATAACGATCTGTTGCGCATGGCATACGAGGCGCTGCGCGATTATCCTGCCATCCGAGCCGCCTACGAGGGCCGCTTTAAGATGGTCATGATCGATGAGTTCCAGGATACCGATCAGATGCAGGTCGATTTGATCCGTTACCTGACGGGCGCGGGGGAGCGCGCGCTGTGCACCGTGGGCGATGCGCAGCAGTCGATCTACCGCTTCCGTGGCGCCGAGGTTGAGGTGTTCCGTCGCCAAGAGCGCAAGGTGGGCGCTTTGGGCACGGCGGCAGCTGCCAGCGCCCCGGGCTCCGTTCTCGCTGCGTCCGGGGCACCGGCTTCGTCCGATCCGCCGGCCGGCGAGCTTGTCAAACTCGTGCGCAACTTCCGCAGTCACGACGAGGTCCTGCGCTACGTGGCGCGTGTCTTTGACGGCGATACCGGTGGCCTTATGCAGGGCTTTTTGGATCTTGAGCCGAGCGATAAGCGCGAAGACAAGCTCAGGGCAGAGGCCTCGCGCCGCCAAGCGCTGCTCGTTGCCGGCGGCAGTACGCAGGAGCGCACACAGGCCAAGGCCCGCGCAATTGCGGAGCGGTTCCGTGCGCTTGCCGATAAAAAACAGCCTCAGGGCGATATGGTGCTGCTGCTGGGCCGCATGACCAATGCCGACGTCTACGCTCAAGCGTTTCGCGACCAGGGACTCGACTGCGTCATCGCGGGCGGCTCGGTTTTTGCCCAGGCTGCCGAGGTGCAGACGATTCGCGCCCTGGTGTGCGCGCTTGCCAACCCGGCGGACACGGCGCAGGGCCTTATGCCCCTGCTGGCCTCGCCGATGTTTGCGCTCGGCGCCCAGGAGTTCTTGGCGCTGGCGACCAAGCTCGACGACCAGACGGGGGAGACCTCGCGCCGCAATATCGATGCGGGCATTATGAGTGACTGTGACGTGCCCGGCCTGCAGGATCTGCCGCTGCTGACGCGCGCCCGCGAGGTGCTGCGCTATGCGTTCCGTCGCGTGGGCCGCGATTCGTTTGCCGTTATCGCTCGCGATGTGGTCAACGCCTCGGGCTGGTTCGTGCGCCTGGCGCAGCGTGGCCCCGAGGGCAAGGCCATCGCCGCTAACGTGCTCAAGGCACTCGATGCCGTGGCCGAGGCAGAGGTCGAGGTCGGCAACTCGCCGCGTTCCATTGCACTCGCCTTCGATCGCTTCTTGGCGGGCAAGGAGGCGCCGGGCGCGCTCAACGAGGAGGGCAACGGCGCGGTGCGCATCATGACGGTGCATGCGTCCAAGGGTCTGGAATATCCGGTCGTGGCGGTTTCCGAGTGCTTTGGCGTACGTAAGTCGACCGGAGCTGCCCAGATGGGGCGTGTCGAGGGCGGCGCGCAGGTTGTGGCGCTGCCGGCACGCTTTGATGGCGTTAAACTCGCCGACGGGACCTTCGTCAAGGGTGACGACGTCAAAAAGCAGTTTGAGCACGCATTTAAGGGCAAGGGCACGTCGCTGTGGCTTTCGCCGGAACTTATGGACGACGTCTGTGCGACGGGTTCTCCCGCCGAGGCATTTGTGCGCCTGCGCAACGACGACCTGCAGCTCTCGCTCGAGGAGCGGGCCCGCTTGCTCTACGTCGCCATGACGCGTGCGCGCGAGCTCGTGATTCTGGCGATGGACGTCGCCGTGAGCCGCGGTAAGGTGCCGGCGCCGTCTTTCGACGTCGAATCCGACCTGACCTATGACGTGCTGCACCGCATTTTGCCTGGCCGGGGCCTGGGTATGCCGCAGCTCGATGCCGACCACTTGGTGTTCGACAATTCCCAGCCGGGCGACTACGAGCTTATTTCGCTGGCAAACTTTACCTTTGGCGAGCAGACGTTTGAGGCTAACGCTTCGCTGGATGCCGAGGGCAGGCTTGTCCGCGGTGATGCGGAAGCGGAAGTTGTTGATACGGATGCCCGCGCAGCCGCGCCCGGTCCTGCCGATCCCGAGCCCGATGCGTTTGAGCTTGTGTATCCCCAGGCCGTGGGCGTTCGTATGGGCACCTGTCCGTATCCGGCGCGCGATTCGTACAGCTATTCGTCGATTGCCGCGGCGCTGCATGCCGAGGCCGAGGACCATGCGGCCGAGGCCCGCGTGCCCATGGACGAGGCTGGCAACGATGCAGAGTCGGATGGCTCCGAGATGACGGATGCGGATGTGGCCACCGTTGAGCCTGTCGGCAATCCCGTGGCGCTGGGTTCGGCGTTCCATGCCGCCTGCCAGTGGCTGATCGAGATGGGCGCCGACGAACTGCCTGCCGAGCGCGCCGATGCGCTGACGCGCCTGTGGCACCTGACGCCGGATCAGCGCGAGCGTTTTGACGTTGCCCTGAATCGCTGGCTCAAGTCGGCAGCCCGTGCCGACCTGCTCGCGTGGCCGTGCGTTCGTGCCGAGGTTCCGTTCTTCTCGCTGGGCTGCGAGGACGAGGACATTGCCCGCTACGGTGCGTATGCCGAGGGCGCCATCGACGCTTTGGCGACCGACCCGGCCGATCCGTCGCGTGCGCTGGTCATCGACTACAAGACGGGTGGCACACCAGACGAGACGCCGGAGCAGCTGCGGGAGAAGCATGCCCTGCAGGCGCGCGTCTATTCGGACGTTCTGCACAAGGCGGGCTATGAGACGGTGACCGTCAAGTTCGTCCGCGTGGAGCAGCCGGATCCGACCCTCTTCATCGAACCCGCCGAGCCTCAGGTAGTCACCTACAACCTCTAGCCCTCAATAACTTGCGGTGGAATACGGACTGTTTTGGCCAGAAAAGCCGCCAATCAGTCCGTATTTCACCGCAACTCAGGAGGGTCGCTCGGGCCCTTTGAAGTTGCGGTGGAATAGTTCCTGTTTTACGGCTCAGACGGGGCCAAACGGGAACTATTTCAACGCAACTCAATAGGAGGTTGATTTCCGATCTCAGCCGAACACATTAGGCGGACAGGCCGTTCCCGCAGCTAGCCGAACGCCCCCGAGGCCCCATCCGGGCCCCGGGGGCGCCGTTTTCCCAGTTGAAGGAACGGTGGAGATGTGTTTCGATGGGTCCGGTGGCCATGC
>USPH01000124.1 GCA_900556515.1 uncultured Collinsella sp. | reverse complement strand
GCGCATGTCTCGTGGGCTCGGAGATGTGTATAAGAGACAGACCAGGAACCCGCCACGCTCATCGCCGGCGTGGCCGTGGCGACCGCGCTCATGCCGCCCCTGTGCGCGGCGGGCTATGGCATCGCCATCGCAAGCGGGTCACTGTTTCTCTCGGCGCTCTACGAGTTTGGCATCAACGTGGTCTTTATCGCACTAGCTGCCGAAGCCGTGCTACTTCTTTTGCGCGTGCCGCTCAAGCGCGACCTGAACGGCGACGGTATTGTGACTGCAGAAGAAAACGCCGAGGTCGACGAGCTGTCACGCAAGGTGCGCCGCCGCATCATTGTGGGCACGGTAGTCTTTGCCATCCCCTGCATCGTTATGACGGCGGGGTCTATTGGCTCGGCGCAGGCCGGCGTGCAGGACGGCTACGGCGTCACCGAAACCACGCGCGAGCTTGCCGCGGTACTGCCGGGCTTTAAGGACTACACCGTCGCCGTCGAGACCTCGGCTACCGAAGGCGACGAGGAGGGCATCGTCGAGCGCGAGATTGTCGCCCATGTGACGACAAGCGAGGCGCTCGGGGCACACGACCGCCACGTCGCTCGCAAGCTCATCGACCTCAATGTGCCCGAGCTCGATCGCGTGGAATTTGACGTGAAGTGATGCCGGCGCGGGATGAGCGCTCGCACGGACGCAAGTTATGACGAGGCGCAGACGCGATACGGACACGAGCAAATAGAGGGGTTCAGTTCACACCCGCGCCCCGCTCGCCGTTTTATTGCCGTGAATCAACTGGCCGGATCGACATCGCCAGACTCCACCATAAACGCAGGTTTGGTGCTCACCTGATAAAATCGGGTCACTTTGCTATCTCTAAATAGATAGAGCTGCCCCTGATTGCGTCGGCGCGATATATACGCAACGTGAACCGTGCCGAATTCTTCGCCGTTTTCCTTCTTTAATATCAGGATGTTGGGGTCATCCGTACGCTTAAACTGCCCGTCAACGCAGCTGCCGTCTTTGTCGACCAGTTGCCACCGATGGTTATCCTCTTCAAGAAAGGCCAGGGTTTCCAGACTCGTCTTGTCGTCCCGATAGTAACCGTCGATGGCAAACCCTTCGGAAGCGCATTCCTGCATATAGGACGTTTCCCGGCTTATAGCAAACAGCCCTGTAGCGCCCAGGAGCACAGCCAGGCAGACCACTGCAAGGGTTATCGAAATAGCACGGCGACCCATGTTAGCCCAACCGATAGTTGTTTAACTGAGCGCGAAACATACCTGGAACCTCCGATATCAGGGGGAACGTCGACAGCAGGCTGGCGACAACTATATGCTTCTGACATCAAACCATATGGCTGCCACTCGCGGAGGGGGCATCGGCGAACGGCGTGTTTTCATACTCCATTGGTCAAACCTAAGCGCGGCCCTACAGATCGTACTTGTACACGCGATAGATGTACTTTTCGGCTTCCATCTCAAAGGTAGCGATGGGTAGACCATACCGATCGTACTCGGTAAAGGTCTTGGCCTGGCCCGATGCCACGAGCATGCTATTTGAATCGCCAACGCGCTGCGCACTGCTCACATAGCCCGAAAACGGCACGGCGATCTGGTCCTCAAGTTCGTAGGTGCGCGCCGTCTCGTCCACTGTAAAGATGCGCCCAAACGAATGCGTGCCCTTGTTGTAGTCGGTCACCACCGCGGAGCCCAGCTGGCCCCAGTCGAACTTGGGATAGCTTTCGGCCGCACCAAAGTTGTTGTCGTATAGCAGCACCTGATAGCGACCGGTCGTTGCCGTGTCAGAACTCGGCAGATACGTCACGCTGTGCTGGCCCGCGTTGAGCGAAAAATCGCCCTGGGCCTGCAGCAACTTGTCCTCAAAGCCCGAGCCGGCCCATTGCCACTCCTTTCTATTTCTGGATCCATCTTCTCACTGTTGGCGGACGAAAATGATCCGTTTTCCTCCGTCCCCGAGAGGTCATTTTTTAGTACTTGAAGAAGCCCTCGCCCGAGCTTTCGCCCAGCTTGCCTTCGTCGAGCATCTTCTTGAGGACGGACGCCATAGCCTTAAAGTTGTAGGGCATCATCATCTTTTTGAGCAGTGGGCTCACCAAGCCCGGGACCTTCTGATACTGCATGACGATGTTGTAGGCCGTCTGGATACCCACCGTGTCGAATACGCGGAACGGGCCCTTGGGAGCGCCGGTGCCACGCGTCCACGCGAGGTCGATGCTCTTGGAATCGCTCACGCCCGAGACGTACAGATCAAGGCCCGAAAGCAGCCACGGTACCAACATGGAGTTGAGCAGATAACCGTTCTTTTCCTTGTTGACGGGCAACGCCAGCATACGGATGTCGTTGGCAAAGTCGACGAGTTCATCGAAGTAGCGCTTGTCGGTCTGGTCCTGTGCCATGACCTCGGTCATGTTGTTCTTCCAGATAGAGTTGGCAAAGTGCAGCGACAGGTACTTCTCGGGGCGGCCAGTGTACTTGGCAAAGGTACTCGGCAGTAACGTGGAGGAGTTGGTCACGACGACGGTCTTTTGCGGAAGGACCGGGGCGAGCTTCTTGTAGAAGTCAATCTTTGCCTGGGTATCCTCAGCCATAGACTCGATGACCAAATCGGCGTCGGCCACTGCCTTGGCAAGATCGAGCTCCAGCTTGAGTGTGGAGTAGGCGCGCTCAACGGCGGCGAGTGCCGCCTCTTTGTCGAAGGGCTTGCCGCTATCGGCGATACCGGAGCACCACTCGCCCGTGCCGTCCGCCATACCCTCGATTGCCGCGATGTACTCCTCGCGCACATGATCGATCTTGGGCTGGGTGCGGCCGATGCTGCCCTCGCTGCGCAGCCAAATCGTTACATCAAAGCCGCAGTAGGCAGCCTGAAAGGCAATCTGGCTTCCCAGCACGCCACCGCCGGCGACGCAAACGGTCTTGTAGCTCATGGGACGGTCCTCTCTTACGTAATTCCATAGATGTGTATTTATTCAACCGTAAGGAGGCCGCGAGCCGGGGGTGGGTTCTATAAACGGACGGTATTTCGCGGCGAACGGCTACATTTGTTCATTAACTCTCGATTTTGAGGCCATTTTTTGGCGCTGCTGAACCGCTGTTTTCGGAAGTGCGGGGAAAAATCGGGTTTCGCCGATCAGATCGGCTTTTTTGACAACAAAACCGCAGGTCGCGGGAGTCTAAAAAGGCGGTGTGCTCGGGAGGTTCGCGTTTTTCACCGCACTTCTGAAATACGAGCCCACGGAAGGCTGCAGCGAGATCATTTGCGCAACATATGTCCAGCAAAAACGGGTGGTAGCCGGTACGGCCACCACCCGTTTGTCTCATATCTAGCCCATAGCAGGCAAGCTACTTCTTAATGCCGCGTCCCAGGCGCTCAGCGACCGACGCCACAGCACTCTCATCGACCGAGCCGCAGCTCACGCAGCCGTCATGGGCACGCATCTGGCCGGTGACCTCGTCCATCGCGAGCGGCGCCACCTTCTCGAGCTTAAAGCCCTTACCGGCGCGCATGTTCTCCTTGGCCACGCTAATCATGAGCTTAATACGGTTGAGCTGGTTGACCTCAGACGCACCGGGGTCGTAGTCCACCGCGACGATATTGCTCTCGGGGTGCTGACGGCGCAGCTCCTTGATTACGGCCTTGCCCACCACGTGGTTGGGCAGGCACGCGAAGGGCTTCGTGCAGATGATGTTGGGCGCACCGTGATCGATCAGGTCGAGCATCTCGGCCGTGAGCAGCCAGCCCTCGCCCATGTTGTTGCACACCGAAAGCACCGTGCGGGCCTTGTCGGCCATGGTGCCGATGCGCTCGGGAGCCTCAAAGCGGCGGGACTTTTCGAGCATCTCCTCCACCGGCGTACGCATCCAGTCCACGAGTTTGATGAGCGCCTGCATACCAGCGCGCGTGGTAGCGGAGCTTCCCAGCTCGTCCTTCTGCAGCTCGGCGTTGCTCATGGAGTACAGGAAGAAGTCGAGCAGGCCCGGCACCACGGCCTCGCAGCCCTCGCGCTCGATGACATCGACCACGTGGTTGTTGGCTGTGGGATGGAACTTGACCAAGATCTCACCGACCACGCCCACGCGCGGCTTGGTACCCTCGCCCACGAGCGGCATGGTGTCGAACGCGCGGATGGCCTCACGGCACAGCTTGGTGTAGTTGTGGCGGTTGAACTTGGGCGCCAGCTTGCGGGCGCGCGCCATGTACTCCTCGTAGAGTGCGTTGGCAGCACCGGACGTTGCCTCGTACGGGCGGCAACGATAGAGCATCTGCATCATGACGTCACCAAAAAGCACCGCGTACACTGCCTGCTTAAGCAGCGCCGGCGTAATCTTAAAGCCGGGGTTATCCTCGCCGAGTGCCACGGCCGAAAGCGAGATCACCGGAATCTCGGGGTGGCCGCTCTCGCGCAGTGCCTTGCGGATGAGTGCGATGTAGTTGGTGGCACGGCAGCCGCCGCCGGTCTGGCTGATAACCACGGCCGTCTTGGACAGGTCGTACCGGCCGCTCTCGATGGCCTCCATGATCTGGCCCGTCACCAGGATCGACGGATAGCAGATGTCGTTGTTCACGTAGCGCAGGCCGGCCTCGACGGCATCGTGATCGGTCGAGGGCAACAGCTCCAGGTTGTAGCCAGCACCGCGGAACACCTCTTTGACCAGGTCAAAGTGGATCGGCGCCATCTGCGGGCACAGGATGGTGTAGCCCTCGTCGCGCATCTGCTCGGTAAAGGGCACCTTGGGCCACGCGGTCGAAGCACTCTCGCGCTGCGCCTCGAACGTGTACTTGCGGCTCGCGAATGCGGGGGCATCC
>USPH01000123.1 GCA_900556515.1 uncultured Collinsella sp. | reverse complement strand
GGTCGAACACGAGCGTGAGGTCGGGACGGCAACCGTCCACCGCGAGCTCGTTTGCCTGAGACACCATGTTGCGGTCCAAGCCATCGGCAAAGGCCTGGTACGCCGTGGTGGAATCGTAGAAGCGGTCGCAGACCACCGTCTTGCCGGCGGCGAGCGCCGGCCTGATCACCTGATGCACGAGCTGGGCGCGGGCGGCCTCATACAGCAGCAGTTCGCACACATCGCCCATCTCGGCGTTTGCGGGGTCGAGCAGGATGGCACGGATCTGCTCAGAGATCTTGACGCCACCCGGTTCGCGCAGGCGCAAGACGTCGTGGCCCGCAGCCTCGAGCGCCGCCGCGATGAGCCGCGCCTGCGTGGACTTCCCGCAGCCGTCGATCCCCTCAACCGTTATGAACAGGCCTCGAGAACTCATGTTTTACGCCTTCTCGGTCGCGGTCTTCTCGGCGGCAGCCTTCTTCGCCGTCGTCTTCTTCGCAGTCGCCTTCTTGGCAGTGGTCTTCTTGGCCGTCGAAGCCGTCTTCTTCGCGCCCGGCTTCGACGCGGCCTTGCCGCGGACGGGCTTCTTCTCCTTGCCGGGGCAGTCCATGTTCACGCAGATGCGCCAGGGACCGCGAGCCGTCTCGACCACCACCACGGGGGCGCCGCAGTGCTCGCAGACCTCCCCGGTGGCGGAGAGCTTGCCGCGAGCGGGCAGCGGGTAGCTCACACCGCAGTCGTCATAGTTGGTGCAACGGATGAAGCGCTTGCCGCTCTTCTCGCTCTTATGCGCGATCAGATCGCCATGACGACCCGCCTCGGCACACACGGAGCACTCGCCCACCTTGAGGTCGGGCTCGTAGTTGGTGGGGCACGTGGGGTTCACGCAAATCTCGAAGGCCTTCTGGCGGAACGGCTGGCACTTAATGCGCGGCGCGCCGCACTCGGGGCACACGGCTGCCTCGCCCTCGAGCGGGCTCACCTTGACGCCGCTCGGCACCGGATAGGTCACATCGCAGTCGGGCCAGCCCATGCAGCCGATGAAGCTGCCACGGGTCTTGGCGCTCGTCTTCATAACCAAGTCCTTGCCGCACTTGGGGCAAGCGCCCACGCGCGCATCGGCCGTAACGGCGTCGCTGATGGCGTCGCCGAGCTCCTGCGTATGCTTGAGCAGCTCGTCGAGCACACCGGCCAGCAGCGCGCGCGAGTGCGCCACGACATGCTCTTCGGTGTCCTCGCCGCGCTCCACGCGGGTCATGTCGCCGTCGAGCTCACTGGTCATATCGGGGCTCGTGATGCGCGGGGCAAACTGCGACAGCGCGTCGATGATGGCGATGCCCAGTTGGCTCGGCTCCACGGGATCGTTTTTGAGATAGCGCACGGCATACAGGCGCTCGATGATGCTCGCGCGCGTGGACTTGGTGCCCAGACCGCGCTTTTCCATCTCCTGCACGAGCTTGCCCTGGCTGTAGCGCGCGGGCGGCTCGGTCTGCTTTGCCTCGAGCTTAATGTCGAACACATCGACCGTATCGCCCTGCTCCAGCGGCGGCATCTGCTCATCGCGCTTGAGTCCATACGGATACGCCTCGCGGAAACCCGGGGTCACGAGCACGTCACCCGAGGCCACGAACGGCTCGCCGTTGACGTCGAGCTCGAGCTTGGTGTTCTCGATGGTCGCAGGCCCCATAAGCGTCGCCAGGAAGCGACGGGCGATGAGGTCGTAGAGTTTGCGCTGGCCGCCGTCGAGCGTGGACGGATCGCCCTCGCCCGTGGGATAGATAGGCGGGTGGTCGGTGGTCTCGACCTTGCCGCGCGTGGGCTTCATGGGACCGGCGAGCACCTTTTTGCATACAGGCGCCAGCGCCGGGTTGATCTTTGCCAGGTCGCTCACCACAGCGCCCAGATCGAGCGTCGCGGGGTACACGGTGTTGTCGACACGCGGGTAGCTGATGAGGCCCGCCATGTAGAGGGACTCGGCGATGCGCATGGTACGCGCAGGCGAGATGCCCTCGGCTGCGGCGGCAGCCTGCAGCGAAGTGGTCGCAAACGGCGTGGGCGGCTGCTGCTTGCGCGAGCGCTTGGTCACCGCGGCGACGGTTGCCGTCGCGACGCCGTCAACATGGCCGTACGCCGTCTCAGCAGCATCCTTGTCGGTAAAGCGCGCCGTCTTGTGCGCGATCTTAAAGCGATCGTCCTCGGCAGCACCCTGCGCGGCACCCATACCGCGGATCTGCCAATAATCCTCGGGCACAAACGCCATGCGCTCGCGCTCGCGCTCGACCACCAGGGCGAGCGTCGGCGTCTGCACGCGGCCGGCGGAGCGCACGTTACCAAAGCCGCCAAACTTGGCGAGCGTCAGGTAGCGCGTGAGCACCGCGCCCCAAATGAGGTCGATGTGCTGACGGCTCTCGCCGGCGTCGGCCAGATTCTGGTCGAGCGAGACGAGATTATCGAAGGCCTGCGTGATCTCGGCCTTGGTAAACGAAGAGTACTGGGCGCGGGCGACCGGCAAGTCGGGCGCAACCTCGCGCACCTTGTTGAGGGCGTCCGAACCGATCAGCTCGCCCTCGCGGTCGAAGTCCGTGGCGATGATGACGCTGTCGGACTTTTTAGCGAGGTTCTTGAGCGAGCGAATGAGCTCCTTCTCGGCCGGTAGCTTAATGACGGGCGCCCAAGTGAGATAGGGCAGGCTCTCGAGCTTCCAGCCCTTGATGGAGATGCCATCGGCAAGAAACGGCTTGCGCTTGGTGTCGTAGGGCGGACGAGCCAGGCCATCGGGCATGTCGGCCGGCAGCATCTCGCCGTCCTCAGTAACCGAATACCAGCCCAGCTTTTTATCGAACAGCACGCTGTCGCAAAAATCGGGCGCAAGGATGTGACCGGCAAGACCGATCGTCACGCACTCCTCGCCCTTCCACTCAAAACGGTAGATGGCGGTGTTGTACACCTTGTCCTTTTTGGGTTTACCCGTGGACAGACGCTCGGCAATCTGCCGCGCGGCGTCGTTTTTCTCGGCGATGATGAGCTTCAAAAGAGGCTCCTATCTCGTGTCTCTGCGGCTACGCCCGCCCGTATGGCGGCCGATTTACGCCCTTGCTTGCTCGATCTGCCCGATGAGCCAATCGCACCAGGCATCCATGCCCTCGCCCTTGCGCGCGCTCACGGCAAACCGCGGCGCCTGCGGATTGAGGTCATCGAGTGTCTTAGTATACCTATCCATGTCAAAATCGAAAGCCGGGGCCACGTCTACCTTGTTGAGCAGCTGTGCGCCGGCGTGCTGGAAGATGCCCGGGTACTTGATAGGCTTGTCGTCGCCCTCGGGCACCGAGAGAATCATGATGGACAGGTTCTCGCCCAGGTCAAAGTCGACCGGACAGACCAAGTTGCCCACGTTTTCGATAAAGATGACGTCGATATTTTGAAGACCCACCGCCTGGTCGAACGCGTCAACGGCCTCCATGATCATGTTGCCCTCGAGGTGGCACAGGCCACCCGTGTTGATCTGGATGGCGGGCATGCCGGCTTCCTTCATGGTGATGGCGTCGACATCCGAGGCAATATCGCCCTCGATGACGGCACAGCGCAGGCCAGCCTTGTCGCGCAGGCGCTCGTTGGTGCCCAGGATCGTGGTGGTCTTGCCCGAACCGGGGCTCGACAGCACATTGATCACATAGGTGTTTGTCTCTTTAAATCGCTGTCGCAGCTGATCTGCCAGGCGCTCGTTGCGCGACAGAATCGGCGACGCGATATCAATCGTTTTCTCAGCCATACTCGGCACTCCTTACTTTGGCCCCTTTATACCCCATCACCAGATGGCTAGCGGGCTAATCGTCGGGGGTTTCGATTTCGATACTGGCGATGTCGAGCTCGCGGCCGTGCAGCAGACGCACGTTGGCGCCGCCACATTGGGGACAGCGGCAATGGAAGCGATCGTGCTCAAAGACCTCCCCGCAGTCCAGACACTCGCTTTGTGGATGGACTTCCTCCACGGCAAGCTCGCAGCCTCGCGTGAGCGGGTCCTCATCGCGAAATGTCTCCCACGCAAAGTCGAGCGCCTCGCGCACAACTTCGGTCATATCCCCGATACGCAGCGTTACCAAAACGGCGCGCGAGGCCCCCGCCCCACGCGCCGCGCGAATCACTGTATCGAGTATGCCGTTGACAATGCCAACCTCGTGCATACCGATTTACTCCTCGTCGTCCTCATCGTCCGAGAACAGGTCCAGACGGCTCACAAACAAGCCCTCCTTGCCCTCGCGCGCGGTAATGACCACGCGGGCAATGGCGAGCGAAATCTCGTAGAGCGAGAGCAGGGCACCATACATGAGGCCCAGCGTAACGGGCGAGCCGTCGGGCGTAATCACAGCCGAGCCCACAAGCAGGCCCACGTACACGTAGCGCCAGGCGCCGCGGAAGGCCGCGTAGGACACGATGTGGAAGACGGACAGGTAGAAGATGATGAGCGGCAGCTCAAACGCCACACCAAAGCCGATCATAAAGAGCAGCTCCATGTTGACGTAGTTCTCCAGGTCGGGCAGCGCGGTTGCGACGGCAGAGGTCTCGCCGATGAGCCACTCAAAGCCTGCCGGGATAATGATGAAGTAGCAAAAGATTGCGCCCAGGAAGAACAGCACCGTCGAGGCGAGCACCGTGGGCACGACCCACTTGCGCTCGTTGGGGCGAAGCGCCGGCAGGAAAAACGCCAGAATCTGCCAGATGATCATGGGCGTGCACATGACCACGGCCATCTTGATGGCCAGCGAGAAGCGCAGGCCAAAGCCGCCGAGCGTGGTGGTGATGTAGAACTTACCGTCCGGCACAAAGGAGCGGATGGGGTC
>USPH01000122.1 GCA_900556515.1 uncultured Collinsella sp. | reverse complement strand
ACGAGATCTGCGCATGTCTCGTGGGCTCGGAGATGTGTATAAGAGACAGCGTTTGCTCCTCTCCCTCGCCCGCATCTGGACATCGGGCGTAGTTGTTCACAAGGCGTTTTACCTTGCGTTTTGCTGCGCTCATTGTATGAAATTCAGCGTCTTTGCACGTGCGAGATATTGAGCCCATGCAGGTCAATACCGTCGTTTTTGAAAAGTAAACGGAAGGAATTGGAGCCGAGTGGGCGTGTTCGATATTGAATTTTGGGCGTTGAGCGTCTTTCTTTTATAGAAAAGATAAGTAATCGAAAGGTGTTTTCTTACTCAAAAAGAAAATGAACGAAAATGGAGTCAACACAATTCCTGCAAATTTAGCCGAGAATGGAGCAGACATGACCCAAGCTACCAACCGTGCTTTTGCCGACGAACGCCGTACCGCCATTATGGAAATGCTCGAGCATAATGCCTCGGTGCAGGTAGCAGAAATCGCCCAGACCTTTGGCGTGTCCTCCGTCACCGCCCGCGCCGACCTGGACGCGCTCGCCGAAGCAGGCAAGCTGCGCCGCACGCATGGCGGTGCCGTATCGCTCCACAAACGCCTGACCGTTTCCACGCAGGATCGCCGCATCAATGTCAACGTCGCCGCCAAGCAGGCCATCGCGCAAAGCGCCATCGAGCTCGTCAACGACGGCGACACGCTGCTCGTCGACTCGGGCACCACGGCGCTCGAGTTTGTCCGGCTCCTCGACCAGCGCGACGGCATCACCGTTATCACGGCCGACATTACCATTGCTGATTACATCGACGAGAGCATGCCCTCGGTCGATGTCGTCATGCTGGGTGGGGCACTGCGCAAAGGTCATCGCTATCTGTACGGCCCACTTACCATGCAAGCGCTCCAAATGGTCCGCGCCGACCTTGCCGTCATGTGCCCTGGCGCTTTTGTTCCCGGCTGCGGCTTTACGACCGACTTTCCGCAGATGGCCGAGACCAAAACCGCTATGATCACCGCTGCGCGTAAGAGCGTGGCGCTCATGGACGCGAGCAAGGTCAACGGACGCGGCATGTATCGCTTCGCCGAACTTACCGATGTCGACACCATCGTGATGGACCGCGACCCCGATGGCTCCATCGCCACCTCAATCGCCGAGGCCACCGGCATCGACGCCCCAACCCTCATCATCGCCACCGCCTAAAACCAAAAACCACCACAAAGGTGCCTGAGTCCCCTTTGTGGTGGTTTGAACGGCACGGCGGTTCGCTCCGCCAGTTTGTCTCAATCTGTAACAACTAGACCCCTAAAAGTCAGTTAACTGTTACAGATCGAGATAATTCCGCTCGACCCCCGCCCTTAATCTAAACCTGTAACAGATAGAGTCGATTTAGCCGCCCAGATGTTACAGATTGAGACAGTTGGACGCGAAACGGTCTTGGCAGAAGTGGCCCTCTAGCAAAGAGACGCTACATATCGACCGAAGCCCGGCAGCGCAAACTCGAAACGTCCCTGTAAGGGTTCTTCAATCACCCCTGCCTCAATTAGACGTTTTTTATACGTCGAGATCGAACCGGAACTTTTCTTAAGCCGCGCAGCCAATTCTTGCCTGGTCGTCGTCCCCTCCGGATTCATTGCACGAAGAAAATCCAAGTCCCCCTGTGAAAGTTCCGCTGCAGTCGAGGCAAAAACGCGCGATTCGAGCTCCTCTTGCGCAAGCTTCGCGCCACGTTCGACGTCTTCAAGGGAAACATCAGCCGCCTGGCGCGAAGCGTTCCACGCCCGATATCCCACCAACTGGAACATAAACGGAAAACCATCGATTGCCTCGGCAGCACGGTCGACCGCCTCATCGGAAATCGTTTTGCCACCGTCTTCAATCGTCAGCCGAAACGCTTCTTTTACCTCAGTCGGCGAAATAGATCCCAGCGAATGCTGGGCAGCACGACGAAGAAACGATGTCGATTTTCCCGTCAACAACGCCAGCACGCGAAACGGCAGCCCCGCCATAAGCAAAGCTACTTTTTTGTTCTCGCTCACAAAATGTTGGTAGGTGGTAACGAGCTCGGTCATTTGAGCAAACGATGCATCAACTTCGTCAACGGCGATAAGCACCCCGGTGCCAGTCGCTTCAAGCTGAGCAAACAGAGCGTTCATCTTAGTACGCCAGTTGGCGCCCTCAAATTCAATATCAACGTTTTCCCAGCTCATACTACCTATGGGGGCAATCCCAACACTGTTCACACGCCTAGAAGCGGGCTTTTCGATCAGATGGGCAGCCGATTCGTTGAGGCGCTGCAGAATGTCTTCGAGCATCCCGTCCGAAGCCGTCACATTCGCCGTAATCCAGCCTTCTTGCTGGGCGCGGTATGACAGATATGCCAAAAGGGCCGTTTTGCCCGTCCCGCGCGCTCCGTAGAAAATCGAGCATAGGTTGGGGTCGGAATCGGCGCTTTCAAACGCCAGCACCATATCATCAATGATTTGCTCACGGCCGGCCATGTATGCCGGTACACGTCCGAACATCGGCGTGAACGGATTTGCTTGCCTGTACGCTGTCGCCGCCGCCATAAAGCCTCCCTTGAACTCACGTAATTCCATTATGCCCCACAGCTCTTGATTTCTTTGAGCATCTTTGAGTTTTTTGAGCACCTTTGAGTTTCTTGAGCATTCTTGAGTTCTTTGAACAAAAACCACCACAAAGGTGCCTGAGTCCCCTTTGTGGTGGTTTTGACGGTAGAAGCGAGCGCGTTGTTACTTGGACAGCTCGTCGGCGAGGGCTTCGATCTGGGCGCGCGATGCGTCGTTAAGCGAACCCAGAACGGTCACCTTGTTCTGCGTCAGGGTGATGTCCTTCATGCTCTCGAGTTCTTTGGTCATGACCTTGGCTGCCGCGGGCGCCCAGGAACCGGCCTCGACGAGTGCCACCGTGCGGTTCTGGTAGGCATGCTCGGCGAGCGTGTGGATGAAGGCGCTCATGAACGGGAAGATCTCGCCCTGGTAGGTAATGGAGGCAAGCACCAGACGGTCGTAGCGGAACGCGTCCTCAACGGCCTCGGCCATATCGTCGCGAGCCAGGTCAAAGACGGAGACCTTCTGGCCGCGAGCCTCGAGCGCTGCAGCGAGTTCCTCGACGGCTGCCTTCAGATGGCCGTAAACGCTCGCGTAGGCAATCGTGATGCCCTCGTCCTCGGGCTGGTAGCTCGACCAGGTGTTGTAGGTGTCGAGGTAGTAGCCCAGGTTCTCAGTTAGCACGGGGCCATGGAGCGGACAGATAACCTGAATGTCCAAATCGGCGGCCTTCTTGAGCACGGCCTGCACGAACTTGCCGAACTTTCCCACGATGCCAAAGTAGTAACGGCGTGCCTCGCAGGCCCACCCTTCCGGATCTTCGATGTCATTGGCACCAAACTTGCCAAAGCCATCGGCACTAAAGAGCACCTTGTCGGTGGCCTCGTAAGAGAACAGCACCTCGGGCCAGTGAACGTTGGGAGCGCCGACAAACGTCAGGCTGTGGCCGCCCAAGTCGAGCACGTCGCCCTCTTTGACGACCATCTTGCGCTCGGGATAATCGGTGCCAAAGTAGTTGACCATCATGCGGAAGGCGCCCATGCTGGCCACAATCTGCGCCTGGGGATAGCGCTCCATAAAGGCGGCGATGCCAGCGGAGTGATCGGGCTCCATATGGTGAACGACCAGGTAATCGGGCGTGCGACCATCGAGCACGGCTTCGATGTTACCGAGCCACTCGTCGACAAAACCGCCGTCGACTGAATCGGCGACAGCGATCTTCTCGCCCAAGATAACGTAGCTGTTGTATGCCATACCGTTCTCGGACACATCGTACTGGCCCTCGAACAGGTCAATGTCGTGATCGTCGACGCCAACGTAGCGGATATCCTTGGTGATCTCCATCAGGCAAAGCCTCCTAGATAGACAAAAGAACCCGTCTATCATAGCACTCGGCTGCATCCCAACAGCTATCTGCCGGCATCCTTACCGTTTGTTATTGAAGCGTAGCAACACGCCGATGACCTGCGCAAACTACGCGCGCGGAGCTGCCGTGGTATGTCGAACGATGAGCTGGCCGGGGATACGGATCGCGACGGTCTTGTCTGGCGTTCCCTCCTTGGGAACCGCATGCTCAAACACCTCGCGTCCACGCTGATGCAGATCGAACCGCACGGTCGTAAGTTCGTTGTGCGCGACAAAATCATCGAGCGAATCGTCGACGCCCACCACGCTCACGTCCTCGGGCACGCGCAGGCCCGCATCGCGCAGGGCGGCGATCACGCCCGTCGCCATCTGGTCGTTCGCCACGTACACCGCAGTCATGGCGCGATCCTGCGCCAAACGACGGCCGACCTCGTATCCGCTGCGCGCGCTCCAGTCGCCGCGCAAGGGCGCGACCGGCTCAATCCTGCGCGAGGCGAGCGCGTCCTGCCACCCCGCCTCGCGGAACTGGCTGTCGATCGAAAAGTCGGGGCCTCCCACAAACCGGATCTGCTCGTGCCCGCGCGCAAAGAGATAGTCCATGACGAGCGTCGAGCATCCGTAGTGGTCCGAGTCGACCGTGGTGCACCGCGGGTGGGCGAACATGGTCACGATGACCGTGGGCAGGCCGGGCTGGGGCGTGAACGACTCGAAATCGGGCGCCATGCGGCTCATGCCGATGATCACGCCGTCCACGGGCCGTTCCGCCAACGCGCGCGACGCCTCGGCGAGCGAGAACGTGTCGACTTTGCTCATCTCAACGAGCGTGATGGCGTACCCGTGCTCGCGCGCCGCGCCCATGATGCCGTCGAGCATCGTCAGGTTGCCCACCTGCGTGATGTCGTACGCGCACAGTCCCACGGAG
>USPH01000121.1 GCA_900556515.1 uncultured Collinsella sp. | reverse complement strand
GTATAGGCAGCGTCGAGCGAATCGAGCTCAAAGTCGTCACGATTTGCCAGCACGTAGCATCCCGTGATGCCCTCGGCGGCCGTCAAGTCGTCAATGCCCTCAAACGAGACCAGATCGCCATCGCCCGTATCGGTGACGGACACGACCGTGCAAAAGCGGTCGCGCTTGAGCGCCGGCGGCGTCAGGGCGACGCGCATACCCGGCTCTAATACAGAAGGAAGCCCCCGCAGCGGCTGCGCGAGGACCTCCCCCTTCCTTCCGTGCGGCTTGACCACACGGGCGATGTTTTTGTACTGGGACCTCAAGGTCCTAGCCCAGAACCTCTACCTCGACAGCAGTGTCGAGGCGAGCAGCCAGTGCACGGGCGAGCGTGCGAATGGCCTTGATGGTACGGCCACGACGGCCGATGACCTTAGCGACGTCATCCTCGGCGACCGAAACCTCAATCGTAGAGGCGTCATCACCATCGATGACCTCAAGGCTCACGGAATCCGGGTCGTCGACGATCTGAACAACGAGATATTCGACGAGATCGGCGATGCGATCTGAGAGCATTGCCTCACCCTCGAGCTGTGCAGCGTCAACCTCAGGCACGATTTACTCCTCGGCGCCCTCAGCGGCCTCAGCGGCAGCCTTAGCGGCCTCGGCCTCTTTGGCGAGCTGCTTCTTGGACTTCTTGACGACGGTTTCGGTCTTCTCGCCCTCGTTGGCGGCCTTGACCAGAGCGGCGACGGCGTCGGTGAGCTGAGCGCCCTTGGACTGCCAGTCGGCGATCTTCTCGAGGTCAAGGTTGATGGTCTTGGGGGCGGTCATCGGGTTGTAGCGGCCAACCTCCTCGATGATACGACCGTCACGCGGGGCGCGGGAATCGGCGACGACGACACGGTAGTACGGACGCTTCTTAGCGCCGTGACGAGCAAGGCGAATCTTGACTGCCAAAGGAAACTCCTCCAACCAAGCAGCTTTAGGCTGCAACTACAAACAAACAGTTGAACATAATACGCCATCGACGCGGGCAGGTGAAGTCCGTGAGACCAACTTCTTCGGTGTAGTCGAGGGCAAATCCATATCTTAGACAAGAATTCGGGATTTGCAAGCACATACACGCACCCCACATGAGCTGCGCGGTATACTCATGACATGGAAAGACGCGAACATACATACGGTTATGAGGATGCCATGGGCGTCACGCCGCCTCCCTGGACGGGTCCGGCGGTGGGTCTGATGGACCTTGATGCGTTTTTTGCGAGCGTGGAGATGCTCGATCATCCCGAATGGCGCGGAAAGCCGCTCATCGTGGGCGGAGACGCCGATTCGCGTGGCGTCGTGTCCACGTGTTCGTATGAGGCACGTCGCTTTGGCGTGCACTCCGCCATGCCCTCAGCCGAGGCGCGGCGCTTGTGCCCGCAAGCCATTTGGACGCACGGGCACTTTGATCGCTACCGCGAGGTGAGCGCGCACGTTATGGCAATTCTCGCCGACGAGACCCCGCGCGTTGAGCGCGTATCCATCGACGAAGCCTTCATCGATATCACACCGGGTCGCTTTGCGCCCGAAGACCCGCTGCTGGTTGCGCGGCGTATAAGCGATCGCGTGGCAGAGCTGGGAGTGACGTGCTCCATTGGCGTGGGCTGCAACAAGACGGTCGCAAAAATCGCAAGCGAGCGGGATAAGCCGTTTGGGCTGACCATCGTGCGCCCCGGAACCGAGCAGCGCTTTTTGGCCGCGCTGCCGGTATCTGCCATGAGCGGCATCGGGCGCTCGGCCGAGGAGCGACTGCGCCGCATGCGCATCTACACCCTCGGCGAGCTATCACGTGCACCGGAATCCACCTTGGCCTCTATTTTTGGCGTCAACGGCGAACGCATGCGCCAGCGTGCGCAAGGACTCGAAATCTCCGAAGTCACGAGTCTCGATGAAGAGCGCGAGGTCAAATCGGTCAGCAATGAACGCACCTTTGCTAAAGATTTGACTGAGCGTGGGGATATTGAGGCGGCGATTGCGCTGCTGGGCGAGTCAGTGGGACGCCGCCTGCGCCGTCAGGGACTAACGGGCGCCACGGTGACGCTCAAGCTCAAGTATTCGTATGGAAACGGTCGCTCGGCACAGCGCCGGCTGCCTCATCCGACCGACGATGAGAACATCTTCGTGGCGGTTGCACTCGAACTGCTCGACAACATCTGGCAGGAAGGAATGCACGTGCGCTTAGCAGGCATCGGCATGAGCGACTTTGACCATCAGGGCGGCATCCAGACTGACCTGTTCTGCGAAGTCGATGACCGCGGGGCCCAATCCAGCGACCGACGCGACCTCTCCGTCGCCATCGACGCCGTCCGAGACAAATTCGGCGACACCGCCCTATCCTTCGGCCGCCAATCCCGCTTCAACGATTAGTCCCTTAGGCAAAAAGAAAGCCGGGCAGGTGCGAATGATTATTCTAGGACGGGGATTTTTTAATCATTTGGAGCGTCATTTCGCCCTTTGAATGATATTGGTCCCAATTCCCGTCAGACGCGAAATCTGGTCAATCGTAAACCCCCGATGCCTCAACACTGCCAGAAGACGATTTCGCTCTGATTTCGGCAAAGTTTTAAGCTGATAAGGCTCATGCGGAGCCAAAAGAGCCCGGGCAACTTCCAGCGCATCCATATCGGAGATATGCTTACCTTCGGGCATAAAATAGGGATTAGGCTTGCCGTCGGTACTCGAAAGATAAAACGCTTCCGTACCCCCAAACAGATTGAGAATACCTTCACAATCACAAATTTCGGGATGAGAGAAATACTCATGGAAGCTGCTCCAGCGATACAGAGGAGCAGAAGAAATACCTGCTTTTGCAGGATTGTCGTGTATGTATCGGACGCAACGGAGCAGCTGTTTGTCGTCAGAAATGATCACACTCTTGAATCGTTCCTGGAACACCGGTCCGCGGCGGCCGGTTTTTTGATTGAAGTGTTTCGCATATGCCGTATCAATCGCATGCATAGCAACGCTCATCTGATTATCGAGATCATCAAATAGCAGGTGAACATGATTGTCCATGAGGCACCAGGCAAGAAGGCGAATATGAGCGGACGTAAATCGTCTGTTCAATAGATTGAGAAAATAAAGGCGATCGTCATCGTCTTCGAAGATCAGCTGGCCAGCACAGCCCTTGAGCATGACGTGATAATGGCCGAGTTCGGACAACGTACGGGCAACACGAGTCATCGAAACCCTCCCTTCCAAGGATGCAGTAGTCACAGCATACAAAAGGAAAGGAAGAAAAAGGCCGAACCGCCCGACAAAGGTGAGCGGTTCGGCAAACGGTAGCAATGATTATTTTATCCCCGTCCCAGAAAAATCATTTAGAGGAGGTTGAGGGGGAGCTGGGGGGCGTCGCCCCAGAGTTTCTCGAGGCGGTAGAAGTCGCGGGCTTCGGGAGTGAAGACGTGGACGACAACCGAACCGTAGTCCATGAGCATCCAGGTCTTCTGCTCGCGACCCTCGATGGAGAACGGGTGCTCGCCGCAAGCCTCGGCGACCTTCTCCTCGATCTCGTCGACGATAGAATCGACCTGGCGGTTGTTGGTACCGGTGGCAAGCACAAAGTAGTCGCATACGTCGGAAAGCTCGGTCAGGTCGAGCACCTGAACGTCCTCGCCCTTCTTGTCGTAGGCGGCCTGCGCGGCGGCGCGGGCGACATCCTCGGCGGCGACACCGCTCGCGGACAGCGAGGCGGCAGTGCGGTCGGACGTGGCGGCGAAGCTCTTGTGCTCCACGCCTTCAAGAATCTGCTCGTCGGTCATGGTCTCGTCGGCCATGGAATACCTCTTTCTAGACAGCCCGAGCTAGCGCAGCTGGGCGTAATGGTTGTAAATCGTAATAGCCGTGGGATAAAGATAGCGCCCGGACTGGATCACATAGACCAGACCCTGCGCAAAACAGGAGAAGAACAACTCATCGAGCGTCGACTCCCCCACCATCTTGCGCAGCGCATGGGCATAATCGCCGTGGCGGTTGGGTTCGATGGCATCAGCCACAAAGACCACCATATCGAGCGGCGTCATGTCGCAAGCGCCCACGGTGTGACGGTCGACGGCCTGAAAGACCGCCGGCGACAGCTCGGGAAAAAGCTGCGGAAGTTCATAGGCGGCAACAGGGCCATGCAAAAGCGGCGTCGCGGCGGAAGGAGAGCCGGCAATCTTAATGCCGTAATGCAGAGCGCGCGTGACCAGCTCATCGTCGGAGAGCACTTTGTCCCAGTCATGGATCAGGCCGGCGGCAGCGGCATCAAAGCGGTCAACGCCGTAGACCTCGGCCAGATGAAGTGCGGTCTCGGCAACACCCAGCGAATGCACATAGCGCTTGCGCTTATCCTTCATGCGAACATCAAGCAGCTCTTGAATGCGCTTGAGCAGCGCGCGCTCATCGCCCTCAAACTGATCCTCTACCGACAACGTAGACCCCCATCACTCAAAATCTTCTTGGCCCAAATCGGCATATAGCCTGCGTTTGCGAATGTAGCCGAGCACGGACTCGCTCGTAAGATAGCGCACGCTCATACCGCGGGCAACTCGCTTACGAATGTTCGTCGAGCTGATCGCCAACGCTGGAATCTGAATATAGCGCACGTCGAACGGCAGCCCCGACTCTTTGATTCGGGCACGCGCCGTATCGATATCAAAGCCCGGTCGTGTCGCCGCAATAAAGGTAGCAAGCTCAGCGATTCGTTCGGCATCATGCCAGGTCACGATATCGATGATCGCGTCGGCGCCCGTAATAAAGTAGAGCTTTACCTGCGGCGGGTAAAAGTCGCGAAGGGCATGAAGCGTATCGGCCGTATAGGTTACGCCCTGTCTCTTATACACATCTCCGAGCCCACGAGACATGCGCAGATCTCG
>USPH01000120.1 GCA_900556515.1 uncultured Collinsella sp. | reverse complement strand
CTCATGGGCCCGTTTGCCCAGCTCGACGGTGTTAACGAATGCGGCGTGTCCATTGCCGTACTCACCCTGGATTCCAAGCCCTGTGACCAGGACACGCAACGCCCCGTCATCAATACCTCGCTCGCCATCCGTCTGGTGCTCGACCGTGCCGCCACCACGCAAGAAGCTGTCGACCTGCTTTCCGCCTACGACATGCACGCCATGGCAGGACGCGATTACCACTTCTTTATCAACGACGCCGCCAGTGACGCGCGCGTAGTAGAGTGGGATCCGCGCGATCCGAACCGTGCTTTCAAAGCGACTCCTGTACGCCAGGTTACGAACTTCTACGCTTGCTATGGCGACGAAGTGCTGCCCAACCAAAAGAATGACGAGCTGGGCCATGGTAAAGAGCGCGCCGTCGCAATCGCCGATGTCCTTGACGCCCATGCCGGTGCCCAGGACGAGGCAGTCGCTTGGAAGGCCCTTCGCGCCGCAGCCCAAGAGCCCAATCCGGAAGACATCACCAGCAATACGCAATGGTCGGTCATCTTTGACAATACCGAGCCCGCTGCCGCCATCACGCTGCGCCGCCACTGGGGCGACGTCGACGCCTTTGCGCCGTAAGGAGCCAGGCCCGTCGACCTTACGTTCCCTGACGTTGCTTACATTTCCATACGCTTGAGCTAACACGTTTTACCCCCGTATCAGTAGTGTGCGGGGGTAAACTTATGCGCATGTTATAACTTGCCCGGAAGGATTCATCATGCTTAGGATCGGTCTTCTTACCAGTGGCGGCGACTGCCAAGCGCTCAACGCCACCATGCGTGGCATCGTCAAAACGCTCATGACCAATAGTGCAGAACCCATCGAGATCTACGGTTTCGAGGACGGCTACCAGGGCCTTATCTACAGCAGGTTCCGCGTCATGACGCCCGCCGATTTTAGCGGCATCCTCACCCGCGGCGGCACCATCCTGGGCACGAGCCGTACGCCGTTCAAGCGTCTGGACATTCCCGAGGCCGATGGCGTCGAGAAGGTGCCCGCGATGGTCCATACCTATCACAAGCTACAGCTCGACTGCCTGTTTATGCTGGGCGGCAACGGCTCCACCAAGACCGCCAACCGCCTGCGCCAGGAGGGCCTCAACGTTATCGCCCTGCCCAAGACCATCGATAACGACACCTGGGGCACCGAGATGACGTTTGGCTTTACGAGCGCCATCGACGTCGCCACCAAGTGCATCGATGACATCCACACCACCGCCTCGAGTCACGGCCGCGTGTTCGTCATCGAGATCATGGGCCACAAGGTTGGCTGGATCCCGCTGTACGCCGGCGTCGCGGGTGGCGCGGACGTCATCCTGATTCCCGAGATCCCCTACGACATGGACCAGGTCATAAAGACCATCGAGCATCGCATGGAGACCGGCAGCCGCTTTACCATCGTGGCCGTCGCCGAGGGCGCCATCTCTAAGGAGGACGCGGCGCTGTCCAAGAAGGAGTACAAGAAGAAGCTCGCCGGACGTACGAGCCCGTCGATTGTTTACGACATCGCCAAGGAAATCGAGGCCAAGACCGGCCGCGAGACCCGCGTCGCCATCCCCGGGCATACGCAGCGCGGCGGCCAGCCCGATGCCCAGGACCGCATCTTTGCGACCCAGTGCGGCGTCGAGGCGGCACTCGGCTGCCTGCGCGGCGAGTTTGGCTACATGATCGCCCTGCGCGACGGTAAGATGTGTCACATGCCGCTCGAGGAGGTCGCTGGCAAGCTCAAGTATGTCGACCCCCAGAGCGACCTGGTGCGCGAGGCCAAATCGCTGGGCATCAGCTTCGGCGACGAATAGCCTCGGCAGGGGCCTCCTGCGGTAACTGGGGAGGCTGAGGCTATTCGTCTTCTTGCTGCGGGTGCCTAGGGTGGGGTGTGGCGTGCATTTTTGGGAGTATTCAGCAGCCGAGGATGCCTGCATACTGGATTTTGGGCGAAAGGCAGGCACTATGGGCCGCATTCTGTAAAAAAGACCAGCTTTTGAGGCGACGGGGGTCGCGCGCGCAGACGTGGTGTAAGAGTGTCCTGAGGTCCGTCGCTGCAAGTCCCGATGTTACTCCTTCTTGAGACCGCGCTTCTCGACTATCTCGTCCACTATCTCCCTGGCGCGCCGCCCGAGCGCGCGGCGCCTCCCCTCTGTCGGGGCCGGCCCGTCCGCGGGCTCGGCGAAGCCCTCGGCGGCCGAGGCCTCGGAGAACACGCGCTGCTGGGACCACTGCCCCTCGGTCTCCATGAGGCTCGCGCACGTCAGGCGCAGCATCGACTCCCTCGAGGGGAAGGACTGCACGACCCTGTAGCGGCGCTTGATCTCGCGGTTGGCGCGCTCCTGGACGTTGTTGGTGCGGAGCTTGGCCCAGTGCGCCCTGGGGAAGGCCGTGAACGCCAGCGCGGAGTCCTCGGCCTGCTCGAAGACCTCGCCGGCCCTGGCGGACACCGACGCCACCCAGGGCGCCGCCTCGGCCCACACGCAGCGCGCGAGGTCGGGGTCGTCCTGGTAGACCGCGGCGTGCACGAGGTCCCTGACGGCCGCCTTGGAGTCCTCGGGCCTGCCCGAGCAGGCGCTCTGGAGGTTGCGCTGCAGGTGCGTCACGCAGCGCTGCCAGGCGCAGCCCTGGAACAGGCGCGAGACGGCGGCCACGAGCCCGGCGTGGCTGTCGGAGACCACGAGGCGAACGCCGGCCAGCCCGCGCTCGCGCAGCCCGCCGAGGAATGCCGCCCAGGAGTCCTCGCTCTCGGTGTCGACCACGTCGCAGCCCAGGAAGTGCTTGCGCCCGTCGGCGCCCAGCCCGATCGCGGTCACGACGCCCTGCGAGACGACCGACGAGCCGACCCTGCAGCTCATGTAGGTGGCGTCGAGCCACAGGTAGCAGCACGGCGTGCCCGACAGGTCGCGGCTGCGGAACTCCGCCACCTCGGCGTCGAGGTCGGAGCAGAGGCTCGAGACCTCCGAGCTCGACAGCGAGGATATGCCCAGCTTGGACGCCACGCGCTCGACCTTGCGGGTGGACACGCCGCACACGTACATCTCCTGCACGATGGCGGCCACCGAGGTGTCGACGCGCGACCATCGCGCGAGCATGCCCTCGGGGTAGTAGGTGCCGTGCCTGAGCTTGGGTATCTCGAGCTCCACGTCGCCCACGGCGGTCTTGAGCGACCTGGGGCGGTAGCCGTTGCGGCTGTTCTCCCTGCCGTCGCTGCGCTCGTTGCGGCTCGCGCCGCACATCTGCTGGGCCTCGGAGTCCATCAGCGCGTTCATCACGCCGCCCAGCACCCTGCACGCGAACTCGCGCGCGTCGCCGCACTCCTGCCAAAGCCTCGCCGCCTCGAGGGCCTCGTCGCGGTCGAGGCGCAGTACACTCTCTTCTTGGGGCATCGCCTTTCCTTCCATTCGTCACCTTCATTACTCCAACGACGAATTCTAGGCGGTGTCCCCTCCCTTTCAAGAAAGAGAAGAGGCGGGGCATGCCCCGCCTCTTACACCACATCTCTGCGCGCTACCGCGACGGGGACTCATAATCAAGGCTTTCGACGCGGTTTTGCACTCCCATTCCCGCGCCTGCGGGCTCCGGGATGCTGAATACTCCGGAATTTGCACGCCGCCCCCGGGGGTACCCGTGGGCAAAAAGCAACCGCCCCGCCGAAATATACATTCGAAGTAGCAGTTTATGCAAATAGGCGGTTGTGGATGCGTCAACGCCTCGCTAGAACTTGAATCCCGGAACAGGCTACTCGGCGCTCTTGAGGGCGCCGACCATGTCGATCTTGTTGAGGGTACGATTGGTAGCGAGGTTGACGATAAACGTAAAGGCAAAGGAAAGCACCACGGCGAGTACGTAGCTTAGCGGCTCGACCTCGACGTCAAAGTACAGCGACGGCATCTGCAGGATGTACGTAAAGCTCTCGGCAAGCAGGCCACCCAGCGGCACGCCCAGTGCGGTGCCAATCGCCGTGAGGATCAACGTCTCCTTGTTGACGTAGTGGTGCACCTCGCCACGGCGGAAGCCCAGCACCTTGATGGTCGCCAGCTCGCGCTCGCGCTCGGAGATATTCGTGTTGGACAGCGTAAACACCACCACAAACGACAGACACGCTGCCATAAAGGTCACGAGCACCACGACCGAATTGATAATCGTAAAGTTCGCTTCGTAGTTCTGCCAATGTTCGGCCGTACTCGAAATCGTGAGCCAACCGTCACTCTTAAGATTCTTGCTAAACGCAATCTGGTCGGCCGACGAACCCTTAAGCAGCACAAAGACGCCGTTAAGGCGTGCGCTTCGACCGAACGCGCGCTCATAGGTGCCCTGAGTCATATAAAGCGTGTTGCCCAGATAGTTGAGCGAAATGTCGCCGACTTTGACCTTGGCGACGTTGAGTGACGAATCCTGGACGTGCGCCGTATCGCCCGGCTGAATCCCCAGGACCAGCTGTGAACTCTTGCTCAGATACACATCTCCGTCACGCAAAGACAGCGGCTCTTTGGACTCATCCTCAAGGCGAACGTAATTGCCCAAGTCACCCGTGCGGTCATCGGGCACCACGATCAGCTGTACGGTCTCGCTCTTGCCGCCAAACGTAAAAGTAACGTTGTCGGTCATGATCGGCAGGGTCGAGGTCACGGTCACGTTGGAATCATTGGCCGCACTGCGCTCATCCAATGCCGCGCACGTCTGCGAAAAATCGTCGGGATTGGCGACCGCCAGCAGGTCGTAGCGCGTGATATGCCCGTACTGTTTGGGCGAAAGCGCCACCGACGTATCGCGGATACCCATGCCGCAGATCACGAGCGCCGTGCAGCCAGCGATACCGAAGGTGGTCATAAAGGCACGCTTTTTGTAGCGGAACAGGTTCTGTCTCTTATACACATCTCCGAGCCCACGAGACATGCGCAGATCT
>USPH01000119.1 GCA_900556515.1 uncultured Collinsella sp. | reverse complement strand
GAGATCTGCGCATGTCTCGTGGGCTCGGAGATGTGTATAAGAGACAGCTTCAGAGCCTTATTTTACTGCAAACTCCGGGCTAAATACTACCCTGCCCAGGCGAACGAGCGTAGAGCCCTCCTCAAGGGCAGGCTCAAAGTCTTCGCTCATGCCGCAGGAAAGCTCAGGCAGGTTCAAATCGGGATGCGCCGCCTCCAGCTCATCCCTCAGCTCACGAAGCCCCGCAAAGGTGCGGCGTGCCACATCCTTATTCCCCCGGGGCGCCATAGTCATAAGCCCCTGTACGCAAATTCCCTCAAGTTCCGCAAGCTCACCCGCGGCGGCGCGAATCTCATCGGGCGAAAAGCCTCCCTTCGACTCCTCACCACTCACATTGACCTCAATGAGCACACGCTGGGGGCCGGCGAGCTCGCCTGCCTCAATCTTGCGGGCAGCACGGCTCGAGATCGCCTGCGCCAGATGCAGCGAACCCACCGAGTGAATCAGCTCGGCTGAGCCCAGCACCGCATTGATCTTATTGGTCTGCAGGTTGCCGATCATATCGAAGCGAACCTCGGGCAGCTCCGGATGCTCCGCCAGACCCGTGAGCTTGCGAACCAGCTCCTGCGGGCGGTTCTCGGCAAAATGGCGATACCCCGCCTGGATGGCGGCAACGGTCTCATCGACACCAACGGTCTTGGACACGGCAATGAGGCGCGCGGCGTCGTGGGGGCGGCCCGCGCGATCGAGCGCCGCATAAAAACGTTCCAGAATCTGCTCGCGGCGAGCGCGCATCAAGTCCAAATAGTTATCCATTGCCAATCGCCTCCGCTGACAGCCAAACAAGTAGTCCCATGCTAACGCAAGAGCGCGGCCCCGCATGTGCAAGGCCGCGCTCACTTAGGTATTTACAATCTTTCGACGAACGGGGTTGCTTACTCCTCGTCGTCCTCGCCATCGTCCTCGTCCTCAAGATGATCGAGCAGGTAGCGAAGTCCCTCGCTGACCTCGTTAGCGGGCACCTTGGCAACGTAGCGAGCGTCGACGGCGGGCCTCATGATAACACCCTCGCCCGAAGGCACGCGCATGCTCTCGAGCTCATCCTCATCAGTGCGGGCGATATCGCCGGCATTCATACGCTGACCAGTCAACAGGAAGGTCAGACGGCAGGCGGCATCGATGGAAATCGAGGCGATGCGATCGAGATAGCGCGATACCATGATGGCGCGGCGCAGGTCGTCATAGTTGCTGTCGTCGTCCATAAAATCGCCCGTGTCCATGCGGTTAAAGGTGCGGAAGAACTTCTCGTAGGCGGCGCGCACTGGCTCGTCCTCGACGGCCAAGTTGCAGATGATGGACATGTCGTTGGTGACGAGCGCAGAAAGCGAAGAGCCCAGCACCTGGTAGACGGCCTCAGCCTCGGCCTCGACCGTGCCGACAAGCTCCTTGGGCAGCGAGATGTCGGCCTTGATCATATGACGCGTGGCGCGGCAAATCTGGCGAACCTTATCGGTCATGCGCTGCAGGTTAAAGTCGACGTAGATGATCGTCTGCAGCAAGCGGAAGTCGGAGGCGACCGGTGACTGCGTGGCAATCAGGTTGTAGCAGACGGCCTCCAGGTTGGCGCAGCGTGCGTCAATCGAAAGCGTGCGCTTCTTGGTCTTGGTGGCGAGCTTGCGGTCGTCGGTCACATAGGCCTTCACGGCATCGTGGAGGGCCAGATCGACGGCCTCGTAGATGCTCAGCATCTCGTGACGGGCCTCGATGAGCTGACGGGAAAACAGTTTGCGCATGGTTCACTCCAATCAGTTGGGTGCGGTCATGCCGCCCGCACAGTGAATACGCACCGGACCAGATCCGATCGGCTTGGGACTAGTCGCACCGATCAGCCAAAGCGGCCGGTGATATAGTCTTCCGTCCGCGAGTCCACCGGGCTGGTGAAGATCGCGTCGGTTTGACCATACTCGATGAGCGTAGCGGGCTCGCCGGCAACTTCCTGCAAGAAGAATGCGGTGTAGTCGCTAATGCGAGCTGCCTGCTGCATTGAATGCGTGACGATGATGATCGTCATCTCGGGCGCCAGCTCGGCCATCAGATCCTCGACCTTAGAGACGGACGTGGGGTCGATGGCGGAGCAGGGCTCGTCCATCAGAAGGACATCGGGTTGCACCGCAAGCACGCGCGCGATGCACAGACGCTGCTGCTGACCGCCCGAGAGCGCCAAACCATCCTTGTTGAGCTGATTGGATACCTCTTTCCAGAGGTTGGCGCGCTTGAGCGATTCTTCCACGATGTCATCGAGGTCACTTTTGCTAGTCACGCCCTGCAGACGAGGGCCAAAGGCGACATTCTCGTAGATGGATTTGGGAAACGGATTGGGCTGCTGAAAGATCATGCCCACGCGGCGACGGAGGTCGACCGGGTCGACACCCTCGGCATAGATATCGTTGCCGTCGAGCGTCATGGTGCCCTCGACGCGCGTACCCTCGATCAGGTCATTCATGCGGTTGATGCAGCGCAAAAACGTCGACTTGCCGCAGCCCGAAGGGCCAATGAAGGAGGTGATGGCGTTTTTGGCGATGTTGAGGTCAAGCCCCGTCAGCGCATGAAAGTCACCGTACCAAAAGTTGAAATCCTTGGCCGTAATGGCCGCTTGCTCCAACGCGGGAGCGGACTGATAAACGGACATGGGACTCCTTAACTAGCGACGCTTACGCGACAGGAAGCGCGCAAACAGGTTGAAGGCCAAAATGATCACCATCAGCAAGAGCGCAGTGCCGTAGGCTGCGTTCATGTTGATGCCGTCGTTGGCAAGCAGGTACAGGTGAACCGTCATGGGGCGGCCGGAATCGAGCGGCGAAATAGGCAGGTTGATGGCCTGGCCCATGGTGTAGAGCACCACCGCGGTCTCGCCAATGGCACGGCCGATGGCGAGGACGATGCCCGTGGCAATACGGCCAAAGGCAGAAGGAAGCACGATCTTGGAGACAACCTGCCACTTGGTGGCGCCCAGGCCGTACGCGCCCCAACGGATATAGCGCGGAACGGCGCGAATGGCCTCTTCGGTGGTGCGCATGACGATGGGGAGCATCAAGAGCGCAAGTGCCAGAGCGGCAGAGACCATCGAAAGGCCCAAGCCCATGGCCTCGACAAATAAGGCGTAGCCAAACAAGCCCATAACGATGGAGGGCACCGAAGCCAAAGCGTCAGCAGCGTAGCGAATGAGCTCGACGACCTTGCCCTGCTTGGCGTACTCGGCCAGATAGACGGCTGCCAGCACAGCGATCGGCGTGCAGATAAGCATAGCGAGCGCCGTCACGTAGACGGTCGAGACGATCGTGGGCCAAATTCCGCCCTCGGCGTTGACGCCCTGGGGCCAACCGAAGATAAAGTCGAGCGAGATATGTGGCAGGCCGTTAATGACCACGTAGGCGATGATGGCGACCAGCACCAGCGTGGTGATGTAGGCAGCGGCACGAAACACGCCAAGCATGATCTTGTTGGACAGGTCCTTGTTGATGCGGCCCTTCTTGCCGTGGGAAAGGGCACGCTTGATGCGCTCGCGCGACGAGGTCGTATCGACCGTCGTGTCAACGGAATCGGACATAGCCTACCCCCTCTTCTTCTTGGAAATCAGACGGACGATGCCCACCAGCGTGGCGGAGATGATAAACAGGACCACACCCATGCCGAACAGCGCCGAGCGGTGCAGACCCGAGGAATAGCTCATGTCGAGCGCAATCTGGCTCGTGAGCGTCGAGATGGGGCTCGCAATGCTGTCGGGAATAACCGGGGCGTTACCTACGACCATGAGCACGGCCATGGTCTCGCCGATGGCACGGCCCATACCCAGCACGATGGCATCAACGATACCCAGCTTCGCGGCAGGTAGCACGACCTTATAGATGGTCTGCCACTTGGTGGCGCCCATGGCATACGATGCCTCGCGAATGCCCATAGGAATGGAATTGAGGGCATCGATGGTAAGCGTCGTGATGGTAGGGACGATCATGATGGCGAGCACGAACCACGCTGTCAGCGCACCAAAACCAAGACCACCGGTCAGTTGCGCGATAAACGGACGAATGATGATCATGCCAAAGAAACCATAGATGATAGAAGGGATGCCGGCCAACAGGTCAACGGCAGGGCTGATGAGCTTGCACACGCGCTTGCTGGCAATCTCGACCAGGTACACGGCCGTACCTACGCCCAGCGGCACGCCCATGGCGAGCGCACCGACGGTCACCAGACCTGAGCCGGCAAGCAGCGACATGATGCCGTAGTGGCCCTCAGAGGGCGCCCACGTAAAACTAAAGAAGTCCGCCAGACCGATGTCGGTAAAGACGGGCAGCGCCGAGTACGTGGTAAAGACAAAAATCAGGATGACGGTAACGACCGCCAAGAACGCGCAGGCAAAGAAGATCCACTGCAGTGCCTTCTCTTTAAGATAGGTGCTGCGCGATACCAGTGCCAGCTCACGCTTCTTGGGCGCCTGAGCCGTCTGCTCAGCCTGGGAGTTTTCCCGTGCCTCCATGCTACTCACTCCCCTTCCCATCGTTCGTGACGGGAATAAAGCCCGCCTCGCGAATCTGCTTGTCCATCTTCTCGGACGTCACGTAGTCGATGTAATCCTGAGCCTGCTTGGAAGGCGTTCCCTTCACAAAGAAGTAGAGGTCGCGCGAAATGGGATATCCGCCGCTTGCAACCGTCTTCTCGGACGCCTCAACATGATTGACCGAGACGGCCTTGACCGAGGTCTTGGCGTTGAGGCTATCGACGAAGCCCAGCGAAATGTAGCCAATGGCACCGCGCGAACGAGATACCACGTCGCGCACCTGGCCCGTGCCCGAAAGAACGGCCGAGCGGCGATCGAACGACGTGCCGTCCATCACGATGGTACGAAAGGCCTCACGCGTGCCGGACGCCTCATCTCGGTTGATAACCTGAATCCTCAGGTCC
>USPH01000118.1 GCA_900556515.1 uncultured Collinsella sp. | reverse complement strand
TCTCGTGGGCTCGGAGATGTGTATAAGAGACAGGAGCTGGTCGATGTGCTTCTCCTGGCAGAGCGCCATCAGCGCATCCATCATGTCTGATGCCATTACTTATCACCCTTTCCGCCCTTGAAGTCGATGACCGGCTTCAAAGTGCACTTCTTGACGTCCTCATAGGAGATGATGGCGGGCTCGGCGCCCTCGGCCTCATCGGCAGCACCTTCGCCCTCAGCAGCACCCTCGCTTGCGGCCTTCTCGGCAGCAAGACGGGCGCGACGCTCGGCAAAGGTCTCCTTCTTGGCGGGCGCTGCCGTCTCGGCGGCATCCTCATCCGCATCGGAATCGTCGTCGGTTGCAGCAGCCTTCTTGGGCTTGACCGGTGCCGAAGCGGCCTCACTTACCGGATCGATAATCTCGGACTGAACAACGGCCGTCATCTTTTCCTGCGTCTCGCGGAACTGACGGATGGCACGGCCGATCGTGCGGCCCATCTGCGGGAGCTTATCCGGGCCAAACAGCAAAAAGCCGAAGACCACGATGATCGCGAGCTCACCCTCTCCAATACCAAACACACATACCTCCAAGGCTCGATGTGAGTCGAGCCCGCACCGCGCCATTCGGCCGGAACTCGTCTATTCATTCGGTCAAGTATAGCGCCCGGACGCCAAAACGTCCGAGCGCATCACAAACATATGCCAAACGGCACGCCCTTTTGGGGGCAAAGATTATGCAGCGGTGATCGAAATCTCCTGGTCGACACCCAACAGCTGAACCACGCGCATCACAGGGGGCTGCACATTGGTGCAGCTAAAGCGCTTGCCGTGGTCGACCGCGTGGTGCGCGGCGCCTACGAGCACGCCAATGCCCGTCGAGTCGATGTAGCTCACCTGGGCAAAATCGAGCTCAATGGCCTCAGTGGGCTGCTCGAGCGCCAGGTCGATGGCATTGCGCAGGCTATCGGCGTTAGAGATATCAATCTCGCCGGTTACCTTAATGGTGTAGAGCTCTGGCGTGGGGTTGGTGGAAATACCCAAATCCATGTATACGCTCCTTTACGTATCGAAAGTGCGGATAGTACGGGAAGCCGCGCGTTAGGCGCGCTCGGCACGCGCAAGCTCGGCAGCGACAAGCTTAACGGCCAGCACCAGCACATCGAGCGCGGCCTCCAAGTCCTCGACCGTGGGATAGCTCGGCGCGATGCGGATGTTGGTGTCGCGCGGGTCCTTGCCATAGGGCCAGGTAGCACCGGCCGGCGTAAGCTTGACGCCCAGGTCAGCACAAAGCGCGGCGACCTTCTGGGCCGAGCCCTCGGGACCATCAAAGCTCACAAAGTAGCCGCCGCGGGGGTGCGTCCAGGTGGCGCAGCCCGTGTCGCCCAAGCCCTCGGTGAGCTTGCGCTCGACGGCCTCAAAGCGCGGACGCAGGAACTCGGCGTGCTTTTTCATGTGCTCCTTGACCGCCTCGATGGTGGGAAGGAAGCGCACGTGACGCAGCTGGTTGAGCTTGTCGGCGCTGATGAGGCCGGCCTTCAGGCACTTGGAGAACTCGGCGATGACCGCGGGGCTCGCACCGATAAAGCCGATGCCGGCGCCCGGGAAGGTGATCTTGGATGTCGAGGCAAAGGCCACCACGCGGTCCTCGGTGCCCGCCACGCGAGCGAGGTCAAAGATGTTTGCGAGCTCGTCGGTCTCGTCGTACAGGTCGTGCACGCAGTAGGCGTTGTCCCAGAAGATGCGGAAATCGGGCGCGGCCGTGGGCATCTCGACCAGGCGGCGCACAGTGTCCTCGCTAAAGGTGATGCCCGTGGGGTTGGAATACTTGGGCACGCACCAGATACCCTTGATGGAATCGTCGGCGGCAACGAGGCGCTCGATCTCGTCCATGTCGGGGCCGTTGTCGGTCATCGCGACGGGGACATTCTCGATACCCAAGTCGGCGGTGATGCCAAAGTGGCGATCGTAGCCGGGAACCGGGCACAGGAACTTGACCTTCTTGCCGTCATGCGCGGCCTCGTAAGCCTCCCAAGGCTCGCTGCCGCACGAGCCGCAACGCCAGAACATGCCGGCGATATCGTGCTCGATCAACAGGCTCGACGAACCCAGCACGAGCGTCTGCTCGGCGGGGCAGCCCAGGAACTCCCCCGCTAGCTTGCGTGCCGAGGGAATGCCCTCGAAGCAGCCGTAGTTGGAGCAGTCGACGTTGCCGTCGTGCAAATCGGCGTCGGCATTGAGGATATCGAGCATGGGGCGCGAGATGTCCACCTGGGAGGGCGACGGCTTGCCGCGGGCCATGTCGAGCGCCAGACCCTTGGCCTTGACCTCGGCGACCTCGGCTTTGAGCGCCTCGATGGCGGCATCGAGTTCGGTGGTTTCCATCTTCTGGTAGATCGTCTGCATGGGGTGCGACCTTTCGCGAAGCGGTACGTTGCAGTTCGTCTAAGTATAGACCGCCACCGCCACAACGTTATGAAGCCGTGATAGATTAAGTCCATCGCAATAAATTACGAATCGCCGCGCATGCCGGCGTGGGGCGCCCAAGGAGGCACTATGGAGTATGGATCGTTCCAGGCCGAGGAATTCGGCGACCTGCAGCGCCTGGTCGACGGACTGTTTTACGACCGCCACGCCATCGACCGCCTGGACCTAATCGTACAGGCCGAAATCTTGGACCTGGCGCCCGATCTCATGGAGATCGTCAACCTGCTACCGCCCGGCTATTACGACCGCCAGTCACTTTGCGACCAGCTCAACTCCGCCCTTGCCGCCCACGGCTGGGGCGCCGTCTACGGCACCGTGGAATAAACCTAGTCATTGGGGGCTGTGGGCAAAATAGGGCAAATATGAGTACTGTTACCTTTTTAGTAGCAGCGATTCAGGCCCCAAATCGGCGTTTTTGCGCCTGAATTTTCTTTCCGAGCAGCAGCTGTCGCCAAATTGGAGTCAAGCGATTACTCGTTAACATACAGATAACATGATTGTGTTCATTATTTTTCACACCTAAAATGAAACGCCGTTTGTGACAGTACTCACAAACGGCGTTTTTTGACCACGGGGGTATCTGGCAGGGGGCCAGTAGCACCCTGATCCGAGTTTCGAACGCATCCAAACCGGCTCTGGTGCCTATTTTTATGCTTTTACTCGCCCTTGGGCGCGGGGTGTTTGCAGACCACGCTCATGTAGATCATGCCGAGCACGGCGGCGGTGACCGAACCGGCAAGGATGGCGGCCTTGGCAGCCAGAACCTCAAACTGGGCCGTCGGGAAGGCAAGACCGCTGATGAGAATCGACATGGTAAAGCCGATGCCGCCCAGAATGCCCACACCGGCAATCATGTGCCAGTTAACGTTATGCGGCAGCTCGCAGACCTTGAGCTTGACCAAGGCGAACGTCATGCCAAAGATACCGATCGGCTTACCCAGCAGCATGCCAAAGTACACGCCGAGCGTCACCGGGTCGGTGAGCAGCGTGCTCATGTCCACGCCCACTAGGCGAACCTGTGCGTTGACGAACGCAAAGATCGGCAGGATCACAAAGTTGACCGGCGTGGAGATCAGACGCTCCATGCGGATGAGCGGCGGGGTCACGCGGTGCATGACGCGCTCGACCCTGGTGGTCGAGACGGTAAAGTCATGCTGGCCCAGGATGTGCGCCTCGTCGTCGTAGCGGTCGTCGAGCAACGGCAGGCACTCGCCCAGCCAGTCGGTCAGACTATCGAGCTTGACGCCGCACTTGGCCGGAATGGTGAAGGCCAGGATGACGCCAGCAAGCGTGGCATGCACGCCGCTCTTGAACATGCAGAACCACAGCAGCAGGCCCAGTACCGAATACGGGGCAAGGCGGTAATGCTGCGTCTTGTTGAGCCACACGAGCGCGCAGGTCACAAGCGCGGCGGCGCCCAACCAAAACGGATTGGGGCTCTGGCCGTAGAAGATGGCGATGGCGGCGATGGAAATGAGGTCGTCGGCGATGGCGAGCGTCGAGAAGAACACGCGCACGCCGTTGGGCACGCGATTGCCCAAAAGCGACAGCACGCCCAGCGCAAAGGCAATATCGGTTGCCATGGGAATGGCCCAGCCGTTGTGCGCGCCGGCATGGTTAAAGATCAGATAGATGCAGGCGGGAACGACGACGCCGCCCACGGCCGCCAGCATGGGAAGCATAGCCTGGCGCGGGTTTTTGAGCTCGCCAACTGTCATCTCGTACTTGAGCTCAATGCCCACCAACAAAAAGAAAATCGCCATGAGGAAGTCGTTGACGAAAAGTTCAACGGTAAGACCGGCCGTAAGGTTGCCCAGACCCACATACAGCGGGGTCTCCAAAAAGTGATGGATGGCCTCGTAGGCATCGGTATTGGCGCAAATGACGGCGGCGATGGCGGCGATGACCATAACCGCGGCGGAAATCGTGCCGTTCTCGGCGATGCGCTCCCAAATGTCGTGGCGTTCAAAGCGCTTGCGCTCACGGACGTTGAACAGCTGCTCGGGTGCTGCCATGGGCGGCTCCTTTCACGGGAAGGCTCCCGTCTTAAAAAAGCACGGCCCGCCCAAGTGGCGGCGCCGCGCTCTAACGTATTACGCTTGCATCTAGCCTACCCTGCACGACAAGCACGCAGGCGTGGCCGAAAAGCGGAACCACAGGTTGAACATTATTTGCCCAACGGCACGGGCACGCCTGTCCAAGAGACGACGCGGCACCATGCACAAAAAACGACCGGAGCGCGGGGCGTCCGCGATCCGGTCGTGGCGTTTAGTGAACTAAACCTAGCAGGCGGCCATGATGGGGGCAGCGACCTGCTTCTTACGGGAGAGGACGCCCGGCATCCAGACGCCGTCGTGCTCGTCGGCAATGCCCAGGCCCTTCTGAGCGGCCTCGGTCTCGCCCTCGAGCAGGACCTGCGAGCCCTCCTCCATGATGTCGGTGATGCACAGGACAATGCCGTCAGCGCCCTTCTCGGC
>USPH01000117.1 GCA_900556515.1 uncultured Collinsella sp. | reverse complement strand
CGAGGTAGCCCTCCTGGTCGAAGTGCATGATCTCGATCTTCTCGGTCTCCTTCATGTGTGTCCTCCCATCACATGTGCGCAATTCTATACATCGCGCTTCTTGCTGATACCAATTATAGCCATACGATTGCTTGTTATTTAATACCAATCCAAACTCACGGAGATTTGCGGCGAACGGTCGGTTTCCTCGCCCGAGTGGTATTACAACGCCAATAGTTGTCTATTTCGAGCGCTACTGCCAACGGGTTCCCCACAACTCGCCAGCTATAAAAGCGTTGCGCCAGACCCGCCCAAGCGTTTCCGGCGCAACCGCGCAGTTTAGTTATTCGGCTTCCATCTCCGCTGTCACACGGCGATACATCTCGATAACCTGAGTCGTCGCCTTGGACGGATCCTGATAGTAGCGGCCGTCACACGTCTCGGCCGAGACATAGCCCGTATAGCCGTGGCGCATGAGTGCCTCGAGGTCGGCACGCATATCACGCTCGCCGTCGCCCCAGGCAAGATGCGTCGTGCCACCGCCCACATCGACAAAGTGGGTATGAACGATCTTGTCGCCCAAAACCTCAAAGTAGCCGTCGATTGTGTCGCCGGCAACTTCCATGGCGCCAAAGTCGATACATGCCTTCAGGTTGGGGCGATCGACCGCCTCGAGGATGCGCGCGACATCCTGTGCCGTATTGACCAGCACGGACTCCGACGGCTGCAGTGCCTCGAGCGCGACGCGAATACCGCGTGTGTCAGCGTAGTCGCACACCGAGCGCAGCATGGCGACGCTGCGGGACCAGGCGTCCTCAGCTGGCTCGTCCAGATAGGCCCAACCACTCGTCACCAGAATCTGCGGCACGCCCAACTCAACGGCAACGTCGATCACATTCTTAAAGTACGAGAGGATGCGTTTTTGGCCCGCCTCACCGCGCACCGCGACGTTCCACGGCTTGGGGTTGTTCTGCTCGGGGCACACGCACACGATCTTGATACCGTATTGGGCGGCAAGATCGCGAATCTTATCCACCGAATCGTGCTCATGGCAATCCACATACAGGTGCATCGAGCCGGTCCACAGCTCGATATTGCGATAGCCGGCCTCACCTGCAGCCTTAAAAAACGTCTCGATGCTGTAGTAACGATGGTTGATGTTCATGAGCGAAAGCTCGGGTACGACCATAGCCCTCCCCTTTCGTACGGAGTTTTAAAAAACAGGGGGCCGCCGCAGATGCGACAAGCCCCCAAAGATCGACGCAACCGTTAGACGCGATGGAAGCGCGATTCGAACATATTAGGCAAGCACGCCAAAGTAAGCGCCGATGATGCCCACGACCATGGTGCAGAGGATCAGGACCATCGGGTTGATCTTCTTGGAGAGCAGCCAGTAGTAGAGCCAGAAGGCGGCCATACCGAGCATACCGGGCATGATGCCGTCCAGGATGTCCTGGAGAGTCTGAGCGGAGTCGCCCTGACCAATGGCGATGGGCAACGAAGCCCAGAACATGTCCTTGCTCATGGCGCCGACGACCATAACGCCGACAATGCCGACGCAGGCCATGATCTTTTGCATCAGGCCGGTCTTCTGAGCCTCGTCGAGGAAGCCAATGCCTAGCTCATAACCCTTGATAGCGCCAAAGATACGAATCAGGAACGCCGGGATGTTGTAGACGAGCAGGAAGGCGATGGGGCCAAAGACGTTGCCGGCCTGGCACAGGCTGATGCCCACGGCAGCGGCGACGACGCGCAGGGTGGACAGGAAGAAGGAGTCACCCAGGCCGGAAAGCGGACCCATGAGGGCGGCCTTGATGTCGTTGACGCTCTCGGGCTCAACCTCGCCACGAGCGACCTTTTCTTCCATGGCCATCGCGATGCCACCCACGAAGGGAGCGAGCTGCGGGGTGATGTTGAAGAATGCGCTGTGACGATGCAGGGCCTCGGCGTAATCATCGGGACGGCCGGCATAGATCTTCTTGAGCATGTTGGCGACCATCAGGCAGAAGGCAATGTTCATCTGCTTGTAGTAGGTCCAGGAGAATTCCATGCCCAGGGCGCCGGTGTTCACGGCGCTCTTAATGAGGTCGGAGCGAGTAATCTGGTTCTCGGAATTAGAAGTCATCGTCCTCATCCCCTTCCACAGAAAGCTGGGACTGGGCGCCACCAAGGCCCAGCAGGTCGTACTTATCGATGCCGATGATGATTGCGATCAGGGCGACGCCGAGGACGGGCACGTTGGCATAGGAGCACAGCAGGAAGCCCAGGAAGTAGAACGGCACGAGCTGCTTGGTAAGCACCAGACGGCCGAGCATGGCGAAGCCCATGGCAGGCAGGATGTTGGCTGCGACGCCAAAGCCATCGAGGACGAACGTCGGGATGAAGTCGAGCAGGCCCTGAACAGCGTCGGCACCCAGATAGAAGGAGACCGAGCACAGGATAAAGGCCAGGACGACAATCACGAGACCGATAATCCAGTGCATAGCGTAGATACCCTTGAGGTTACCCTTGCTGGCAAAGACGTCGGCACGGTCGACCAGAAGGGGCATACCGGCGTTGACGACGTTCTTAATGGCCAGGCACAGAGTGGCGATGGGCATCGCGAGCGCGATAGCGGCCTCGGTGCTCTGACCCAGCTGAATAGCGAAGGCGCAGGCGAGCACACCGCCAATCGTCTCATCGGGCGGCACGTAAGCGCCGATGGAGATAGAACCCATGAAGAGCAGCTCGAGGCTCGCACCGATGGCGAGGCCGGACTGCAGGTCCCCGAGGACTATGCCGACGAGCGGGCACAGAACGATCGGGCGGAACGCATAGAGCGTACCGAGCTGATAATCGAGCTTACCGAAGGCAGCGATAAGTCCGATGAGGATCGCTTGAACAAGCATTGTTCCTCCCTTTGATCCCTCTTGGATCCGCGCGGCGATTCCCGACTTGTCAGCGCGCCCTTTTCCATGCCGACAATCGCCCAGACAGATCCAGCTTGTACCGGTGTGCTGTTAACACCTAAACCGGTGCAAATGATTTGATACCAATTATATAGTCATGCGAAAACTATTTAATACCAATCGCTCAACGGGCGTGTACTCCCGGTGAACGGTAGATGGGGGTAACGGGTAAAGCGTTTATCCGGTACGCCCACGAATAGGGGCGGCGCCGTGCGCGCCGCCCGTGGTTCCCAATTAGAGGGCGCTTAGGGCATCGACCTTGGGGTCGTCGGCCAGAGCGCGAATCTCGACCTCGACACCGCGGCCGACGAGCTCGCGAATGTCCTCTTCCTCGGCAGCAGTCACAAAGATCTGGCGGGAGATCTTACGGGCATCGGGACGCTGCTCGTCCTTGGACTTGGTGTTGCCCAGGTTGATGGAGGTGATCTGCGGGCAGCCGTCGACAAGCTGCTTGGCCTCGGCGATGCTGGCGACGCAGATGATCATCTTGTACTTATCGGTAACACCGGAGTTGATGGCCTCGATGGCGTGCTCCATGTCCTTAATGACGAGCTTGACGTTGGCCGGCTTTCCCATCTTGAGCGTAGTCTTCCAGACGGGATCGTTGGCAACCTTGTCGCCAACGCAGAAGATGCAGTCGGAGCCCAAGCCCTGGACCCAAGAGACGGCCACCTGGCCATGAAGCAGACGATGGTCGACGCGAAGCAGTTGAATCATGATTGACCCCCAAAGGTCTCATGCCGGAAACCCGGCCCCATTAATAGCAGGCGGTGACTAGAACTCTTCCTCGTCATCCGCATCGGTCAGCAGGTCGTTGACAAACTTGACGCGCGTGTCGTCAGCCGCGAGGATCTCGCGGATAACCTGATCGGCGGGAGCCTCCTGGTCCGAAAAGAGCAGCTGGATCAGCAGCGGCAGATTCATGTTGGCAACCAGGTAGGTGTTGGGGCGCGTCTGGACGATCTTGGTGAACTCGTTGTTGACGCTGCCGCCAAACAGGTCGGTGCACACGATTACGTCGTCGGCGGGGTCGAAGGTCGCCAGGAGCTTGGCGGCCTCCTCGGCGACGTCGGTGCGGCCGTCGACAAACATCGACAGGTCGTGAACGTTATCGCGCGCGCCCGAGAGCAGCTCGGTGCTCTCTTTGATGCCGGTCGCAAAATGCGCGTGGCTGGCAAAGATGTATTGCCTCATTGCGGTTTCCCCCAAATGAAATTAGTAGTCGAACTGGTGGTAGTAGCGGCGGTACTTGAGGTTGTGCTTGGTGACCAGCTCGTAGTTGCGCGAGAGGCGGTCGGTGGTCAGCACGGACAGGATCCACGGCGACACGATGACGCGGAAGTCGTCGTCCAGGCCCGGGATCGCGTACTCGGCGGTGTCGATGATGACGTAGTCCTCGTCGCCGGTCACGCCGCTGGTGAGGAAGGCGCGGACGCGCTCGTCGAGGGCGCGGCACTCGTCCTCTCCCATGAACAGGAACACCGGGACGCCGGGCTCGAGCAGCTCGAGCGTGCCGTGGAAGAAGTCGTGCGAGGTGATGTGGCGGATGCGCTTCCACTGCATCTCCTCGAGCAGGCACATGGAGTACAGGATGGTCTCGCCCCACAGCGCGCCCGAGCCGATGAACATGGTGTAGTCGGCCAGCGCGTACTTCCTGGCGAGCTCCTCGGCGCGCGGCTCGAAGCGCTTGCGGATGTCGAGCATGTCCTTCCAGACGTCCTTCGTCTGCTCGATGAACAGGTCGAACTTGGGGAAGCAGCCGCGGCGGTTGAGCAGGCGCAGGCCGAAGCAGTCGGCGAGGTAGTAGCCCTTCTCGCAGCCGCCGGCGCCGTGGTCGGAGGCCATCATGACGCAGTTCTCGGCGCCCACGGCCTGCCCGATCTTGCCCTCGGGGTTGGTCATGGCGAAGACGCGCACGCCCATCTCCCTCATCTTGCCGACGGCCTCGAGCACCTCGGGGGTGGTGCCGGACTCGGAGGCGGTCAGCACGACGGACCTGTCGGTCATGCGCTTGTGGCCCATGACGTTCCACTCGGCGGCGTGGATCAGGTAGA
>USPH01000116.1 GCA_900556515.1 uncultured Collinsella sp. | reverse complement strand
AGATCTGCGCATGTCTCGTGGGCTCGGAGATGTGTATAAGAGACAGGTTTGAGGCATGCCTTTTGTGCGACAAGGTGTTTCGCACAGTTGGGTTTATGGCATGCGCGCTTTCGCAGACACGATGCGTGTCCGGCTGCGGCGATGCTTGTTTCCACACGGCGGCACCTAAACTTACAGATGCCTTTGATCCCACCATGTATGCCAAGGTATCCGATGACACTCGAGCGCTCGACGAGCTTGCGGACTCACTCTCGGAAGCAGACAGCGGTGGTCGGCTCAAGCTGGCAAGCCAAAAGTTCTACTTTGCCGGACTGGTCGCCTGCATCGAGAATTTGTGTCTGAGCCCGCATGGGGTGTCGTCAATCGAGCGTTCCGCCCGCATGCGTGATATGCTCGATGCGCCTCGAACCCGTCAGATGGTCGCCGCGCTCAAGGATAACCATCGGGGGCTCGGTCTGTTGTTTGGGCCGATCGCCAGCGCCAAGCCCGCGCGCTGCGTGATGTGTACGCATCTGGCAGCTTTTCTTAACCGGACGGGCGCAAAAACCGCCTAAACGGCTCATTTCGAAACAAACTTGCATAGAATTGTTTCGAAATGCGTTCTTATACACAAAAGCCTTCAAATAGCGTTAAACTATTCAATCACTGATTGATTGTCTCCGCCATCTTTTGGAGAGAGGGTTTGTATGGCTAAAAAACGCAATGGGCGCCAGGATGCCATTAGAGATATTGTGCGCAATAAGGACGTCCGAACGCAGCGCGTGCTGGTCGATGAGCTCCGCGCTATGGGCTTTGATTGCACGCAGGCGACTGTCTCTCGCGATATTGCCGACATGGGGCTGCGTAAGCTCCCTGAGGGCATCTATGTTCTGGCAGAGGACCTGCACCTGCAGCGTATGGTTTCCGAGCTTGTAACGGGCGTTCTGCGTACCGATAATCTGGTTATGATCAAGGCTCAGCCTGGCACGGCTTCCGGCATCGCCGCCGCCGTTGATGCGGCAGAGTTGCCCGATGTGCTTGGCTCGCTTGCCGGCAACGATACGATTTTGGTTATTGCCCAGACGGCCGAGGACGGCGAGCGTCTTGAGGCGCTGATCAATAAGCTGAGCAATTCTCGCAAGTAGGCGTGCGGGTCGTGCGCTCGGCACTGTGCGCGTGACATGGTGGCTTGTAAGGGGTATCGACGTTGGTCGGTACCCCCCCTTTTTTGTTTGCCGGTATAAAGACCGTCCACCAGGTCACTTTAAATTAAAAGGCCCCGAGCACTTTAATAAGCTGCTCGGGGGCCTTGTTGCTAATGGCCGGATGAATTTCTAGCCGACCGTATCGTCAGGCGTGGGCGAGGGGTCGGGAGTGGGCGTAGGCGTGGGCGTAGGCGTGCCGCCATCGCCGCCGGTCGAACCACCAGTGGAGCCGCCCGTCGAGCCACCGGTCGTTCCGGTGCCGCCGGTGGTGTCGCCGCCCGTGGTCTCGGTCGTCGTGGTCGTCGTGGTAGTCGTTGTGGTGGTTTCCTCTTCGTCCTCGTTCTCGTCCTTGTCGTCGTTCTCCGTCTTCTTGGTGTTGTTGGTGCCGTAGAACTTCCAGACGCTGTTGTTCTTGTAGGTGGGCGCCGTTCCGGTCGCAAACTCCTCGCGCTCGGTACCGGTCAGAACGGTGTTCATAAACCGCTTAAAGACAGGCAGGTTGGTGCTGTCGCCCAGCAGGTCTGTGCCGTATTTTTGGATAGGGATCTCGCCCGCGGAATAGCCGGTCCACAGGGCGCACGCCAGCTGCGGGGTATAGCCGCAGAACCACAGGTTGGTGGTGTTGTCGGTGGTGCCCGTCTTGCCGGCATAGGGCTGGTTGACGCTCAGGGCACCGGCAGCACCCGTACCGCCGCCCTGCATGACGCCGGACAGAACATCGGTGACCGCGGCGGCCTCGCCCTCGGTAAGCACCTGTGAGGGATTGTCGGTGTGCTGGTACAGCACCGAACCGGTACGAGAGTCAATCTCGGTGATGGCGATCGGCTGGCGATAGTAGCCGCCGTTGGCAAACGTCGCGTAGGCGGCGGCCATCTCGAGCGGCGAGATCGAGCCGGTGCCGAGCGTCATGACGGGAACGTCCTCGATGTTGTCCTTGGCGGGATCGATGCCGAGCTTTTTGACGAGCGAGATGATCTTGCTGTTGCCGACGGCTTCCGCCACCTGGATGTAGCCGGTGTTGGAGGAGTATGCCGTCGCCTGCTTAAGCGTGATGTTGCCATAGCTATGGTTGGCGTAGTTTTGGACCTCGGTCGTGGTGCCCTTGGCCTTGAGCGGCGAGTTGCAGTTGAGGGTGACGTTGGGGTTCATGCCGTTTTGGATGGCAGTTGCCAGTGTAAAGGCCTTGAAGGTGGAGCCGACGGGACGCTTGGCCGTGGCATGGTTTACGTGGTTCTCGTCGGCGTTGTAGTCGTAGCCGCCCACCATGCACTTGATGTAGCCGGTCTTGGGGTCGACGACGACCATGCCCATGTCCAGGCCGTCGAGTGAGAGCGTGTCGAGCTGCTCGCGGACGGCATTCTCTGCCACCTGCTGCATCGTGGGGTCGATGGTGGTCTTGACGGTCAGGCCGCCCTTAAAGAGCACGTCGGTCGAGAACTCCTGCTCCAGCAGCTGCTTAACATAGGCGACAAAGTAGGGCTGCGAGTATACGTCGACGCCGCTGCCCGAAATCTCGGTCACGTTGAGGGTGATGGGCTCGGCCTGTGCGGCATCGTGCTCCTCCTGCGTAATGTGGCCCAGACGCAACATGTTGTCGAGGACCTTGTTGCGACGGGACAGCGCCAGGTCGGGGTTGACCGTGGGGTCGTACTGCGAGGGCGAGTTGGGAAGGCCGATGAGCAGCGCGGCCTCGCTCAGGGTGAGGTCGGCGGCGCTCTTGGACAGATAGGTCTCGGCTGCGGCCTCGATGCCGTAGGCGCCGTGGCCGTAATAGATGGTGTTGAGGTACATCATGAGGATCTCGTCTTTGGAGTACATGTCCTCCATCTTGATGGCGATGTAGGCCTCGCGCACCTTACGCTCGATGGTCGAGTCGAACTGCTCCTCCTGCAGGATGGTGTTGCGCACCAGCTGCTGGGTGATAGTCGAGGCGCCTTCGTGCCCGCCGCCGAGGGTTGCCACCGCAGCACGCGCGATACCCCACAGGTCGATACCGCCGTGCTCGTAGAAGCGCTCGTCCTCGACGTCAACGGTGCCCTGCAGCACGTAGGGGGAGACCTCGTCCTTGGTGATGGACTTGCGGTTTTGCGTGTAGAAGCTCGCGATCTTGTTGCCGTTGCAGTCGACGATCTCGGTGGGCTCGCTCACCAGATACGCGTTGGCGTCGGTGTAGTCGGGCAGATCGGACAGCCAGCGGTTGACGTTGCCGACCATGCCGATGCCAAACGCCACGCCCGCGATAAGCAAAAAGCCCAAAAACGAGAGCAGGATTATGGGCAGGGCATGCGTCTTTGAACGGCTGCGTCCCTGTCGTTGGCGAGGACCCATATATTGACCTCCAGGTATGTCGTGCCGGACGGCGGATGTGCCGTCGGGGCAGGATGGACATAAGTTATTACACGATAAACCAAACGGGGCGCGCGAGGCCTCGTGTATGCTGGAAGGCGGCATTTTTCAGAGTGAATGCATACCTTGGTAAGGAGTTTGTCGATGGCGATTCGGACGATGGGGCCGAGCGGACAACACAAGACTGGATTGGATGCTGCCGGTGCGGCGCTGCCCGAGCTGCTGGCGCCGGCGGGCGGGCTCGACCAGATGCTTGCGGCTATCGCCGCGGGCGCCGATGCCATCTATGCGGGGTTGGGCGGCTTTAACGCCCGTGTGAGCGCTCATGGCTTTACGGATGACGAGTTTGCGCGCGGTTGCGCCGTGGCGCATGCCCATGGCGTGCGCGTGTACGTGACGCTCAACGTGTTCGTGTTTGACGATGAGCTGTCCGACGCGGTGGCGTTGGGAGCTCATGCACTGGAGCTGGGCGCCGATGCTCTGATTGTCGCCGATGCCGGGCTGGCCTGCGCGCTGCGCACGGCGATTCCCGGGGTCGAGATTCACCTGTCCACGCAGGCGGGCGTTCATAGCGAAGGCGCCGTGCGGCTTGCCGCCGATGAGCTGGGGGTCGAGCGCGTGACGACGGCACGCGAGCTGACGGTCGACGAGATTGCGGCGCTATGTGCCACGGGCGTGCCCATCGAGGTATTCTGCCACGGTGCGATTTGCATCGGCTATTCGGGGGCGTGCGAGTTCTCGGCCCTGCGGCGTGGGCGCTCGGCGATGCGCGGCGACTGCACGCAGCCGTGCCGTCTGGCGTACGACCTGGTGGACGAGGCGGGGCAGAGCGTTGTCGCCGTCGAAGGGGATCGCTTGTTGTGCCCGCGCGACTATCTGGGTATTGCGCATCTGCCCGAGCTTGTAGATGCCGGCGTGGCGTCGCTCAAGATCGAGGGGCGCATGAAGAACCCCGATTACGTATTCAACGTGGTGCGGGTGTGGCGCCGGGCACTCGATATGCTGTGCGACGGCGCGTGGGACCCCGGTGCCGTGGAAGAGCTTGAGCGCGAGCTGGGAAGGTCGTTTAACCGTGGGTTTACCGATGCGTACCTGCGAGGAAGTTCGGGTGCCGAGCTGATGAGCTTTGAGCGCGCAATTAACCAGGGCGTGCGCGTGGGGCGCTTGGTCGCTGTGGGCCACGAAGAGGTGACCGTTGAGCTCGACGCCGCCGTGGCGGCGGGTGACACGCTCGAGATTCGGTTCTATCCGGGTGTCGACGCGCGTCCCGATGTGCCCAAGCGCTGGCCGCAGGTGCCCTGCCCGGTGGATGCCGCAGCGGGGAAGCGCGCCGTCGTGCATTGCAAGCGTAAGGTGGACGCGGGCTGCGAGGTATACCTGATTCGCAGCGCCGGCGTGTTGGATCAGACGGCGGCGGTGTTGGAGCGCATGCGGGCCGAGGCGGATGCGATTGCGCCCGTTGCGCGTGCCGTTGAGG
>USPH01000115.1 GCA_900556515.1 uncultured Collinsella sp. | reverse complement strand
GGGCTCGGAGATGTGTATAAGAGACAGGTCAAGTCCCGCGCTGCCGAGGTCGGCCACTGCCGCGTCTATCCTTCTGGCGCCATGACCCGCGGTCTTAAGGGCGAGGCCATGTCCGAGATGGGCGATATGGTCGCCCACGGCGCTGTCGCCTTCACCGACGACGGTCGCGGCGTGCAGGGTGCAGACATGCTCCGTCGCTGCATGGACTACGGCAAGATGTTCGGCAAGGTCTTTATGAGCCATTGCCAGGACGAGGACCTGGTCGGTCACGGCCAGATCAACGAGGGCAAGGTCTCGACCCGTCTGGCCCTCGAGGGCTGGCCGGCGGCAGGCGAGGAGCTGCAGATCGCCCGCGATATCGAGATCGCCAAGCTGACCGGTGCCAAGCTGCACATCCAGCACATCTCCACCGCCCATGGCCTGGAGCTCGTGCGTGCCGGTAAGGCAGCTGGCGTGCAGGTCACCTGCGAGGCTACCCCGCACCACATGTTCCTGACCGAGAACGACCTGGACGAGACCTACAACACCTCGCTCAAGGTCAACCCGCCGCTGCGTACCGATGAAGACGCCGAGGCTATCCGTCAGGGCGTCATCGACGGCACCGTAGACGTCATCGTCACCGACCACGCTCCCCACACCCCGTGGGAGAAGGCTCGCGAGTTCGAACTTGCGCCCTTCGGCATGATTGGCCTCGAGACCTCGCTTTCGCTTGTGCTCACCGAGCTGGTCAACACGGGCAAGATGAGCATGGGCCGCATGGTCGAGCTCATGGCCATCAAGCCGCGTGAGATCCTGGGCCTCGACCAGGTTCAGGTCAAGGCGGGCTCCGTTGCCGACCTGACCGTCTTCGACCCCGCTGCAACCTGGACGGTCGGCGAGGACGGCTACGAGTCGCGCGCCGAGAACTCCGGTTTTGCCGGCCGTACGCTCACCGGTCGTGCCACCGATGTGTTCGTCGGCGGTAAGCAGACGCTTGCCGACGGCTGCATCTGCTAGCATAGCCTTATCGCTTTTGTGCGCGGCGCCCTTGCGGTGCCGCGCTTTCTGTTCGCCTGAACCATGCAACCGCATGGGGGATTGGAGCGTCTATGCCCACACCTTCCACTGCACGCATGCACGACTTCGAGGTCGTCTCGAACCAGGAGATCGCCGACGGCATCTTCTCGCTCGTTATCTCGGCCCCCAAGCTTGCAAGTGCGCTCAAGCCCGGTCAGTTCGTGAATATCGCCGTGCCGGGCGATGCTTCCTCGCTGCTTCGCGTGCCCCTGAGCTTCTATCGTGCCGACGCCGAGGCCGGCACCGTCGAGCTGTGGTACGCCGTCGTGGGCGATGATACCCGTCGTCTGTCGCAGATGGCCCCTGGCTCCACCTCCAACCTGCTGGGCCCTGGCGGCCGCGGCTGGTTCGTGCCCGAGGGTACTAGGAAGGCGCTGCTCGTTGCGGGCGGCATCGGTGTTCCGCCCGTGCTGTGCCTTGCCGGCAAGCTTGCCGAGCAGGGTGTGGCCGTTGACGTGTGCCTGGGCTTTGGCACCGCGTCCAAGGCCGTGGGTATCGATGAGTTCCGTGCTCTGTGCGACACGGTCAATGTGTGCACCGACGACGGCTCGCTTGGCACGCACGGTTTTTGCACCGACCCGGCAGCCGAGCTGCTCGGCGAGGGCGGCTACGACTACGTCGCCAGCTGCGGTCCCGCCGTCATGATGAAGAAAGTCGCCGCTGCTGCTGCCGATGCCGGTTCGTATTGTGAGGTGTCGCTTGAGCGCATGATGAGCTGTGGCTTTGGCGCCTGCAACACCTGCAATGTCGAGACGGTCGACGGTATGAAGGGTGCTTGCATGTGCGGCCCCGTGTTCGATGCTTCCAAGGTGGTGGTCTTCTAGTGGGTACCGTGAACATGGCCGTCGATTTCGGCGGCGTCAAGATGCAGAACCCCATCAACACCGCAGCCGGTACCTTTGGCTACGGCTGGCAGTTCCAGAACTTCTTTGATGTTTCCCAGCTGGGCGCCATCACCACCAAGGGTTGCGCTGCCGAGCCCTGGCCCGGCAATCCCGCGCCCCGCATGGCCGAGATTCCCGGCGGCATGATCAACTCCGTGGGCCTTCAGAACCCCGGCGTGGCCGCCTTTGCCCGCGAGTCCGGTCCGTGGCTCGAACAGCTGTCCAAAGACGGCTGCCAGGTCATTTGTCAGGTTGCCGGCCACTCCGTTGACGAGTTTGTCCGCGCACTCGAGATGTATGTCGAGCTGTGCCCCTGGGCTGCCGGCTACGAGATCAACGTGAGCTGCCCTAATATCGCCGCCGGCGGTGCCGCCATGGGATCAACGCCCGAGGGCGCCTCTTCCGTTATGGCTGCCTGCCGCAAGGTGACCGATAAGCCGCTGTTCGTGAAGATGGCGCCGGTCAACGTCGCCGAGATCGCCAAGGCCCTCGAGGCTGCCGGTGCCGATGGCCTTTCGGTCATCAACTCCATCCAGGGCATGGCCATCGACGTCCATACCCGCAAGTCTCGCGTGGCCAAGCCCAAGGGCGGCCTTTCGGGCCCGCTGTGCCACCACATCGCCGTGCGCATGGTCTGGGAGGTCGCCCAGGCCGTCGATATCCCCATCAACGGTGTCGGCGGTGTCATGACGGGCGAAGATGCGGCCGAGTTTATCCTGGCCGGCGCCACCTGCGTGTCGGTCGGCATGGCCAACTTCGTCGATCCGTGTGCTTCGCTTAAGATTGCGCATGAGCTCGAGGCCTGGGCCGAGTCCCAGGGCGTAAAGGACATCAACGAGCTGGTAGGTGCTTTCGAATGCTAGAGAATGATGCCCGCGACCGTGTTATCGTCGCCCTCGACTGCGACCGTGAGCGCGCGCTCGAGCTCGCCCACGAGCTTTCGGGCCATGCCGCCTGGCTCAAGGTCGGCATGACGCTCTATTACGCTGAGGGTCCCCAGATCGTCAAGACCTTTAAGGACCTTGGCTTTAAGGTCTTCCTCGACCTTAAGTTCCATGACATTCCGCATCAGGTGCGCGGCGCTGCCCGCTCGGCCTCGCTTGCCGGTGCCGACCTGCTTTCGGTCCACGGCCTGGGCTCGGGTGCTATGCTCGCTGCCTGCCGCGAGGGTGCCGAGGAGGCGCGTGAGGACCGCGCCAAGCTCGTCGCTATCACCGTGCTCACGAGCATGAATCAGGATGCCTTGAGCGAGATCGGAGTCGAGTCTCCCGTGGCCGAGGAGGCCGCCCGCTTGGCAAAGCTTGCTCAGACCAACGGCATCGATGGCATCGTGTGCTCACCGATGGAGGCTCACGACATGCGTGAGCTGCTGGGTCCTGATGCCCTGATCGTGACTCCGGGTGTGCGTCCGGTGGGTGCCGCCCTTGGTGACCAGTCCCGCGTGGCGACGCCTTCCCAGGCTATCGAGCGCGGCGCAAGCCACATTGTGGTGGGCCGTCCCATCACCGGTGCCGACGATCCGGTTGCCGCCTTTGACGCCATCGTCGCCGAGCTGGTCGAAAACGTCGCGTAAAAGATTCCCCTAAGTCACCACTTTTGGGTCTCATTAGCACAAAATAGCCCCTGTGCCTGCGTAAACTTTCCCATCCTTTGTGTGGAATCGCAGGTCAGGGGCTTAACTTTGGGCGCAGTATATTGCACTTTTTGCGGGTATCGTCTAACCTATGGAGCCGCGATTAGGCATTTTGTACGTTCTACGTGCTAAAATGCCAATTATTGAATCAGATATAACCCAACTATTTGGAGGTACGAATGGCACTCCCTCAGCTTACCGACGAGCAGCGCAAGCAGGCTCTTGAGAAGGCTGCTGCCGCACGTCACGCCCGCGCTGAGCTTCGCGAGCAGATCAAGAAGGGCGAGAAGTCCCTCGAGTCCGTGCTCAACTCCGATGACCCCATCGCTTCCCGCATGAAGGTTTCCACCCTCATCGAGTCTCTCCCCGGTTATGGCAAGGCCAAGGCCGCCAAGATCATGGAGGAGCTCGGTATCTCCGCTACTCGTCGCGTCCAGGGCCTCGGCGTCCGTCAGCGCGAGCAGCTCCTCGAGCAGCTGACCAAATAAGTGAGCGCTCAGGATTCCAAGCTCTTTGTGATTTCTGGACCGTCAGGCGCAGGCAAGGGTACGCTCGTCACTCGTGTGCGCGAGCGCCGCTCGAACCTGGGTCTGACGGTTTCGGCTACCACGCGAGCACCACGCAAAGGTGAGGTCGACGGCGTCAACTACTTTTTTCTGACGCGCGAGGAGTTCGACCGCCGCGTGGCAAACGGTGAGTTTGTTGAGTGGGCCGAGGTCCACGGTAACTGCTACGGCACGTTGGTGAGCGAGGTCACATCCAAGCTCGCCTCGGGCGCGTCTCTGATTTTGGAGATCGATGTCCAGGGCGCCCTGCAGGTGAAGGAGCGTTTTCCCGAGGCCGTGCTGATCTTTATCAAGCCGCCTTCGCTTGAGGTGCTTCGCGAGCGTCTAGTCGGTCGCGGTACCGAGACGCCCGAGACGATTGAGCTGCGTATGGCAAACGCCGCCGATGAGCTTGCCCTTGCCGACCGCTACGACGACGTCGTGGTGAATGACGATCTCGACCGCGCGACCGATGAGCTCGTTCGCGTTCTCGATATGCATGAAAGGATCTGAGGTCCGTGTCCGTTGTAAAGCCTTGCATTGACGATCTTCTGGAGAAGACCGATCACAACCGCTTCCTGCTCGCTTCGCTTGCCTCCAAGCGCGCCTGCGACATCAATAGCATGCTGCGTGGCCAGCACAACCGCGTGCTTGCCGTCCAGGATATCGATGACATCACCATCGGGCTTTCCGGTGCCGATACCATCTCGATGGCTATGGACGAGATTGTCGACGGCGACATCTCTTATGACGAGGCCCGTTACGAGAAGGCGCTCGGCCACAAGGTTGCTGAAGCCTAAATGGCGGCTCGCGTCTGCCTAGTCCACTATCACGAGGTTGGGCTGAAGGGCAAGAACCGCGCACATTTTGAGCATATCCTCATGGATAACATCA
>USPH01000114.1 GCA_900556515.1 uncultured Collinsella sp. | reverse complement strand
ACCTGGCCCAGGTTCGAGGCCTTGGAGGCCTGACCGCCGGTGTTGGAGTAGACCTCGGTGTCGAAGACGAAGACGTTGACGTTGTGGCCGGAAGCCAAGACGTGGTCCAGGCCACCGAAGCCGATGTCGTAGGCCCAGCCGTCGCCGCCAAAGATCCAGAAGGACTTCTTGGTGAGGTAAGCCTTGTCGGCGAGGATCGCCTTGGAAGCGTCGCAGCCGCACTTCTCGAGCTCGGCAACGTAGGCAGCGGCAGCGGTCTTGGAGGCCTCGGCGTCGTTGACGGAGTCGATCCAAGCCTGGCCGGCAGCCTTGAGCTCATCGGACGGACCATCGGCAGCGATGATGTCCTGGGTAGCGGCGATCAGCTTGTGCTGAACGGCCTCATAGCCAACGGCCATGCCCAGACCGTGCTCGGCATTGTCCTCGAACAGGGAGTTGTTCCACGCCGGGCCGTGACCGTCCTTGTCCTTGCAGTAAGGAGCGGTGGCAGCGGGGTTGCCCCAAATGGAGGAGCAGCCGGTGGCGTTGGAAATGAACATGCGGTCGCCGGCGACCTGGGTCACCAGACGTGCATAGGCGGTCTCGGCGCAGCCGGCGCAGGAGCCGGAGAACTCCAGGTAGGGCTGCTTAAACTGGCTGCCCTTGACGTTGGCCGCGATGAGCTCCTTCTTCTCGGAGACGTTCTCGACCATGTAGTCCCAAACGGGCTGCTGGTCCATCTCCTGCTCGGTGGGAACCATCTCGAGGGCGCCCTTGGGGCAAACCTTGACGCAGTTGGTGCAACCCATGCAGTCGAGCGGGGACACAGCCATGGTGAACTTCATGCCCTTGGCCTTGGGGCCCATGGCGTCGAGCGTGCGGGTAGCCTCGGGCGCGGCGGCAGCCTCGTCCTCGGTCATCGCGAACGGACGGATGGTGGCATGCGGACACACATAGGCGCACTGGTTGCACTGGATGCACTTGGTCTCGTCCCAGTGGGGAACGACCACGGCGACGCCGCGCTTCTCGTATGCGGAGGCGCCCAGCTCAAACTGGCCGTCGGCGCAATCGACGAAGGCGGAAACAGGCAGGCTGTCGCCGTCCATGCGATCGATGGGCTCGAGCAGGTTCTTGACCTGCTGGGCGATAGCGGACTTGGTCTCCTCGGAGAGCTCGACGGGAGCGGCATCCTCGGCGGTAGCCCAGTCGGCCGGAACCTCGAACTTACGGAAGGCGGTAGCGCCGGCATCGATGGCCTTGTGGTTGGCGTCGACGATAGCCTGGCCCTTCTTCATGTAGGACTTGGTAGCCGCGTCCTTCATGTACTGCAGGGCGTCCTCGGCGGGCAGGACCTTGGCCAGCGCGAAGAAGGCGGACTGGAGCACCGTGTTGGTGCGCTTGCCCATGCCGACCTTGGCGGCCAGGTCGATAGCGTCGATCAGGTAGACGTTGACGTTGTTGTTCGCGATGTAGCGCTTGGCCACGGCGGGCATGTGCTCGGCGAACTCCTCGTCGCTCCACTGGCAGTTGACCAGGAAGGTGCCGCCCGGCTTGACGTCGCGGACCATCTTGAAGCCCTTAACGATGTAGCTGGGGTTATGGCAGGCGACAAAGTCGGCCTTGGTCACGTAGTACGGGGAGCGGATCGGGGAATCACCGAAGCGCAGGTGCGAGATGGTGACGCCGCCGGTCTTCTTGGAGTCGTACTGGAAGTAGGCCTGGACGTACTTGTCGGTGTGGTCGCCGATGATCTTGATCGAGTTCTTGTTGGCGCCGACGGTACCGTCGCCACCCAGACCCCAGAACTTGCACTCGATGGTGCCGGGGGCTGCGGTGTTGGGCGCATCCTCGGCCTCGGGCAGGCTCAGGTTGGTCACGTCATCGACAATGCCGATGGTGAACTCGCGCTTGGGCTCGTCCTTCTTGAGCTCCTCGAAGACAGCGAACGCGGACGCGGGAGGCGTGTCCTTGCTGCCCAGGCCATAACGGCCGCCGACGACCTTGATGCCCGTCTTGCCGGCCTCGTAGAGAGCGGAGACGACGTCCTGGTAGAGCGGCTCGCCGATGGAACCCGGCTCCTTGGTACGGTCCATGACGGCGATCTTCTGGACGGTCTCGGGGAGAACGTCGACGAAATGCTTGATGGAGAACGGACGGAACAGACGGACCTTGACCAGGCCGACCTTCTCGCCGTGGGCGTTGAGGTAGTCGATGACTTCCTCGAGCACGTCGCAGAAGGAGCCCATGCACACGACGACGCGGTCGGCATCGGGAGCGCCGTAGTAGTTGAACAGGCCGTAATCGGTGCCGAGCTTCTCGTTGATCTTCTTCATGTAGCCCTCGACGACGGCGGGAAGCTCGTCGTAGACCTTGTTGCAGGCCTCACGGTTCTGGAAGAAGATATCGCCGTTCTCGTGGCTGCCGCGGGTGTGCGGGTGCTCAGGGTTGAGCGCGTGGTCGCGGAAAGCCTGGACGGCGTCCATGTCGCACATCTCGGCCAGATCCTTGTAGTCCCACATGGCGACCTTCTGGATCTCGTGGCTGGTGCGGAAGCCGTCGAAGAAGTTAAGGAACGGGGTCTTACCCTCGATGGCGGCAAGGTGAGCCACCGGCGAGAGGTCCATGACCTCCTGGACGTTGCCCTCGGCGAGCATGGCGAAACCGGTCTGGCGGCAGGCCATGACGTCGGAGTGATCGCCAAAGATGTTCAGGGCGTGGGAAGCGACGCAACGCGCGGAGACGTGGAAGACGCCCGGGAGCTGCTCGCCCGCGATCTTGTACATGTTCGGGATCATCAGGAGCAGACCCTGAGAAGCCGTGTAGGTGGTGGTCAGAGCACCGGCGCCCAGCGAACCGTGAACGGTACCGGCTGCACCTGCCTCGGACTCCATCTCGACGACCTTGACCGGGGTGCCGAAGATATTCTTGCGACCCTGGGCCGCCCACTGGTCGACATGGTCGGCCATCGGGCTGGACGGCGTAATGGGATAGATTCCCGCTACCTCGGTGTACGCATACGAAACATATGCGGCCGCCTCGTTGCCGTCCATAGACTTAAACTTACGCGCCATATACCCCTCTCCTCTCATATAGGTATACAGGCCCCGGCGATCGCCGGGATGTTGGCGTGATGGGATTTTCGCTGTTGCTTCCAATCATCTGGCAGGCAGGCTCAGCAGCAGGTACGTGGCGTGGAGAGAAGACATGCCGAGGCGAGGGGCAGCTGATGCGCCCCACAGACCCGACCGCCCGTCTTGCACATGACCGAGCGCCGCAAAGGCCGCATGCCGGATGCTCCCGGGCACGCCCCGGCGATGGGAAGCGCCCGCAACGGAAATCCGCATGTGGGTTTATTGTACCCCGCCGTTAAGTGTAATTTCGACAAATATAGGCGGGCGGTAAAGGTTTACCTCGGGTGACCGCCAAAGGCCAGAATGGTCCCTCCATCCCCGGACGACTGGCTCTGACGCGCCAAGGAGTGTCCCCAAGTACCGGCAGGAAAGGAACGTCCCTAACTGCCGGCTAGAGGGCGCCGAGCAGGATGGCGTAGGTGGTGGATTCGCCGAGTTTGAGCTCGTCGCCGGGGTTGAGCTGGGCGGAGCGGCCGGGCTCTACTTGAATACACACACTCGTGGCCCCGTTTACCACCACGGTGCCGTTAGTGGACGACAGGTCCTCGACAAACCATGCGCCAGACTCGTCGCACCAGATATGGGCATGGCGGGCCGAGACGTCGTCGGTGATGCCGCCCTCCCCCGTTGCCAGCGCGCCGATCTCAACGCCTTCCTCACTCGGCTGAATCCAGCGCGGGACGCTCACCACGTAGCCGTTTTGCACGCACAGCAGTCCCAGCGGATGCGCCGGCGCGACCTCGTGCTCGCCCGCGACCGAAGATGTGCTCAGCGAGCGCGGCGTCGACGTGTCGCCGCCACGGGTCGCATGAGCGCGGCGGCTCGCCCGACTTGGAACTAAGGCGGGCGTGAGAGCAAACGGCATAGGGAACGAATCTTGCGGATGTACTCCTCGACGTCAGGCAGGTAAGCCCCACGAAGTCACCGGGGAGGCCCAAGCGGCCCGGCACCACTTCCAGATTCTGACCAGGGCGAGTCGTTCGCCGGTGGCTGAAGGCTCGCTCCCACCCAAAAGGGGAGATTCGCGTTGTTCCCCAATCGCTCTCGCATCTTTCATTTTGCTCGAGGTGGGCTATAAAAACTTTCCTGGTGAAAGGCGGCGATTGGTTTCCTTTCTTTCTAGAGGAGCGCGCCTGTAATCTGTTTTCATCCTAAATCAAGTTAAGATCGGACCTTCCAGAGGCAAGTCGACTCAAACTGCGAGGCTCCATGTTGGAATAAAGAGCGCTGTCGAAGTGCCAACAACACAAAGCTTGCCAGTCTCAAATAGAACCTTTTGGGAGTCCGATTGGGCCGCACACCGAATCCCCGCTGGTGGTTTTTTATAGCTGCGCAACAATAAACAAGGTTAGTGCCAGTCCAGCATGAAATTGAGGAACGTATGCATTTTTTCTCAGTAAGTGATCGTCGTTACTGCTTCGATGAGGTCACTCGCAATTGCTTTCAGGTTGACCAAGCATCAGAAGATGCGCTTCGCATATTTGAAGCATCGGGAAGAACGGTCAACTCGAAGTTGCTAACAAAGTCACTTGCTGCGAAAGGCTACGACCAAACGACCATAGCAGAACTTGAAGACGACATTGATGAGTATCAACGATTGTCTGAGCGGACTTTCTTAACAAAAGACACGCCTCGAAAACTTAGATCCATCGAACTCCACGTTTCACATGCATGCAACCTTGGTTGTAGTTACTGTTTTGCCGGTAAAGGAGATTATGGAACGTCTCCTCTGCTGATGACAGACGAGATAGCCTTCAAGGCGGTCGACTACCTCGTCGCAAGTTCATCGGAAAACGAAACGCTTGCGATCGTCTTTTTTGGTGGGGAACCCATGATTAACGAGCCGCTGATATGGAAAACGGTCGACTATCTGTCTCTTATACACATCTCCGAGCCCACGAGACATGCGCAGATCTCGTA
>USPH01000113.1 GCA_900556515.1 uncultured Collinsella sp. | reverse complement strand
CGGCACGCCGCTGGAGTCCACCACCTACAAGTTCGCCAAGTGCCTGCAAAAGCGCTTCGGCGTCATCGAGGGCATCACCGACAAGGGCTACATCACCAACAGCTACCACGTCCACGTGTCCGAGGAGATCGACGCATTCGACAAGCTCAAGTTCGAGGGTATGTTCCAGCAGCTTTCGCCGGGCGGTGCCATCTCCTACGTCGAGGTTCCCAACATGCAGGACAACCTCAAGGCTGTCATTCGCGTGATGCAGTACATCTACGACAACATCATGTACGCCGAGCTCAACACCAAGAGCGATTATTGCCAGGTGTGCGGCTACGACGGTGAGATCAAGATTGTCGAGGATGACGGCAAACTGGTGTGGGAGTGCCCCAACTGCGGCAATCGTGACCAGGAGAAGATGAATGTCGCCCGTCGCACGTGCGGTTACATCGGTACCCAGTTCTGGAACCAGGGCCGAACCGAGGAGATCCGCGACCGCGTGCTGCATCTCTAATAACCATCCCAGGCTGCCCCGTAGCGAGGCCCCGGACCTTTACTCGCTATTTCGAACAGTCCTGGCTCACGACGGAGGCGCCACTGGCGCCTCCTGTTCGTGCGGAACTCATATCGAGTAAAGGTCCGGGGCCTCGCTACGGGGCAGCCAAGTTGATGTAGCTGAGATGCAGCATGCGGTCTGCTCACTCCTCGAAGTTCTTTGCGGAAATGAGTTGACTTGCAACAACGCTTTGCTTGCGATGACGGTTGGGCTGCAACACAGTTTTTATTGGACCTTGAACCCTATACTCGATGTTCGCTTCGTTCATTGAGTTACCCTTTGCATGAGGCCGGGACATATCGTCCCGCCCGCAGTTTCGCAGGCCGAAGGCCGAGAATGTTTGAGGACGGGATGATATGTCCCGGCCTCCCGGGAGAGTTACCTATGAACTACGCGAACATTAAGTATTTCGATATTGCTGATGGAGAAGGCGTTCGTACTTCTCTGTTTGTGAGTGGGTGCCGTCGTGGGTGCAAGAACTGCTTTAACTCTGTCGCGTGGGACTTTGCTGCGGGCGAGCCGTTCGATCGCGCCGTCGAGGATAAGATTATCGAGAGTCTCGACCATCCCTTTATCGATGGCCTGACGATTCTGGGTGGCGAGCCCATGGAGCCCGAGAATCAGGCAGGGCTTGTTGACTTTATCGAACGCGTGCGTGCGGCCTATCCTGCGGGGTCGGGCAAGACCATTTGGTGTTTTACCGGCGACGTGCTCGAGGAGCTTATGCCGGGTGGTCGTCACCATACCGAGGCGACGGACCGTATCCTTGCCTGCCTCGATATGTTGGTGGATGGCCCGTTTGTTCAGGATCTGTACGATATCTCATTGCGCTTTAGGGGCTCGAGTAACCAGCGCGTGATCGATATGAACGCCACGCGCGCCCGTGCTGAGCGCGAGGGCGTTGCGCTTTGTGATGCGGTTGAACTTTGGCGTGATGATCCGGTCTATTCGACCCATACTATGTAGCTTGTGGTCGATGCCGAAGAGCGTGGTACCATAGCGCGAACGTGAAATCGGAAAAGTGAGGCCCAGATGGTCGATCAGGAAAAAGTCGAGGCCGCCATTAAGCTGTTGCTTGAGGGCATAGGCGAGGACCCAACTCGTGAGGGCCTGCTGGAGACCCCGGCGCGCGTTGCCCGTATGTATGGTGAGATCGCCGGCGGTATGGACCAGAGTGCCGAGGAGCACCTGTCCAAAACCTTTGCCGTCGCCTCGAACGACTTGGTTATCGAGCGCGACATTACGTTTTACTCGCTGTGCGAGCACCATCTGCTGCCGTTTTATGGCAAGGCTGCGATCGGCTATATCCCTAACGGTCGCGTGGCGGGTCTGTCTAAGCTCGCTCGCACGGTTGAAGTCTATGCCCGTCGTCTGCAGCTGCAGGAGCAGCTGTGTGCGCAGGTTGCCGACGCCCTCATGGATTATCTCGCTCCCCAGGGAGCGATTGTGCTCATGGAGGCTGAGCATATGTGCATGACCATGCGCGGCGTGCAAAAGCCTGGCACCAAGACCGTGACGCTCGCTCGCCGCGGCGTCTTTGAGACCGATCCCGCGCTCGAGGAGCGGTTCTTTAGGATGCTGGGCCGTTAGCATGAGGGTCGTCAACGACTTTACATCGAAGACCGATGAGGGGACGCCGCGTCGCGGCTTCATGGCTTCGGGCCTGGCCCCCTTTGATGCCATGCCTCGCATTGATTACATTTGTGCCAACGGGCTGTTTCGGCGGCACCTGGGCAACATTGCGCAGTTGGAATCGGGGCGCATCTTCTGCCGCCACGGTATTGACCATCTGCTCGATGTCGCTCGCATTATGTGGATCAAGAATCTCGAGGAACAGCTCGAATTTGACCGCGAGGTCATCTACGCCACGGCACTTCTTCACGATATCGGCAAAGATGAACAGTATGAATCGGGTATATCCCATGATGTTGCAAGCGAACGCGTCGCTGATGCGATTCTCGGCGGCATGCCCGATGATGTGGCGTTTGAGCCGGCCGATGCCGCAGCCATTAAGACGGCCATTCTGGGCCATCGAAAGCTGCGCGTGAACAGCCAACCGCTTGAGCGTCTGCTCTATGCGGCCGATAAAGCGTCGCGCGCCTGCTTTGCATGCCCCGCGCGCAATGCTTGCAACTGGAGCGATGATAAAAAGAACCTGTCGATTCGCGTGTAGTTAGTTTGCGCGGTCGGGGTTCTAAACGAAGGAGACGATCGCGATGAGCAACAAGAAACTGCCCGAGAATGCAACCAAGACTGAAGGCGCCGAGCTCGCCCGCCGTGGAAGGGGCGAAATATCCACCGCAACGGCGGTGCCCCACGTGAACTATGACGATCTGCGCCATGCCGACCGCATCACCGTTGAAGGTCTTGAGGTTTTTGCTAACCACGGCGTGTATCCCGAAGAGAACGCGCTGGGCCAGAAATTCATCGTGTCCTTGGTGCTCTATGCTGACCTGCGTGCAGCGGGGGAGCACGATAACCTGGACGCCTCGATTGACTACGGCTCGGTATGCCACGATGTCGATGGCTATCTGCGCGAGCATACGTTTAAGCTCATCGAGGCGGCAGCCGAGGGTGTGGCCCAGATGCTGTTGCGTCGTTACCCCCTGCTGCTTGGCGTGCACGTTAAGCTCGATAAGCCTTGGGCGCCTGTCGGTCTTCCCTTGGCAAGCTGCGGTGTCGAGATCGAGCGCGTGCGCTAACCGACTCTAGAGCTCGTTGGCGGGCGGTTTTTTGAGCCGCTGCGACAGAGCCCTGTTGTTGGGGCAGTACGTGTCGAGCAGCGCGTGAAACCGATGATTGTGGCTTGGCTCGAGCAGGTGGACGAGCTCGTGGGCGACAACCATGTCAAGGCACTCGACGGGGTAGGCGGCAAGTTCTCGTGCGATGCGAATGGCGCCGGTTTTGGGCGTGCATGATCCCCAGCGCGTTTTCATGCTGCGCACGGAAACGCGGGAAACGGCGACACCCATTGCGATTTCGTATGCGTGCACAATATCGCGCAGCGCCGATGTGACCTCGGACGTATAGAGCTGGTCAATATGGGCTTGGATCTCACTGGGCGTTAAGCCGTCGAGGGTCGCGTTCCACTTGGCCTGCGGACGTTCGTCTGGCTCGTCGGTACCCATAAAACTTGCGAAGGTAGCCTGCTTGGGCCGCGGTGCGGGTGGCTCAAAGTTGTGGTCGAGTGCATCCTGAACGGTGATGGGTTTGCCCCAAAGCGCAATGATGGACGAGGGACTGAGCGGCTCTCGCGCCGTCGCCTGACGTTGCTCGCGCTGGGCAAGTCGGCTGATAATCCAGGCGCTGTTGCGCTTCACAAACGCTTCGATACGCTCGCGGCTGGCGCCGAGCGGTGCACTGGCGTGGACCTCACCGCTCGATGTGACGCGTAGGTTGAAGTTCTTGACGCGCTTTTTGGTAACGATGACGGGGATGGGCGTCCCATCCGGTCGGGATGCGGAAATCGTAAACTGCTGCGTCAAAAGCGGTCCTTCAGATTGGGGACGGGCCGGCATGTCGACCGTTCGGCATGCCGGCCCGCTCAAGGGATGTGAAATTAATAACGCTCAAAGAAGGCAAGCGCGTTGTCGCTGCAGAGCTTCTGCATCACGGTCTTGCCAAAGTGCTTGGAGAGCATGTTCTGGAACTCGGGCATCTTGCTGGCATCGGAGAGGAAGGCGGGCACCGTGGCACCGTCCCAGTCGCCGCCGAGCGCGATGACGTCCTCGCCGCCCAGGTCGAGCCAGTGCTCGATATGTGCCGCTAGCTGGTCGAAGGTGACGTCTGCGGCGGTCTTGTCGGTTGCGTCGTTGGAAAGGAACTCGCTGCAGTAGTTGAGGCCGACGATACCGCCCATGTCGCGAATGGTGCGGAACTGGTCGTCGGTAAGGTTGCGTTTGACGCCGCAAACCGCACGGGAGTTGGAGTGGCTGGCGACGAAGGGACGTGTGGCGTGGGCGACAACCTCGTCAAAGCACTCATCGTTGAGGTGGGAGACGTCAAGCACCATGCCGGCGTGCTCCATCTGCGTAAGTGCCTCGATGCCGGCGGCGGTGAGGCCGGCGTGGGTATCGTGTCCGCTCGCGAGCGGTCCTTGCGCATTCCAGCTGAGCGATGACATGAGTACGCCCAAGCTCTTGAGCACCTCGATCAGCGCGGGGTCCTCGGCAAAGAACGTGGCGTTTTCGATGGTGTGGATGCAGGCGACCTTGCCGTCTTTGAGCGCGGGGCGAATGTCTGCCGCGCTGCGTACGTTGACCATGCGGTCGTGGTTGAGCATTGCCTGGCCGCTCATATGCGCCATGATCTGCGCCTGGAAGCGCGCGGCGTGGGCGGTGGGAATCTCATCGGGGACAAACGTGGCGAAGCACTGTGCCCATGGCGTGTTGCCGATCTTTGCGAGCGAGATGGCGCAGGCGTTGCCCTCGATGAGGTCGAAATCTTGCGGATGCGTTTCGTCGCCGGGGAAATAACCGTCGGTGCCGGCGGTAAAGCGCAGGTCGAGATCT
>USPH01000112.1 GCA_900556515.1 uncultured Collinsella sp. | reverse complement strand
GGGCAACATGCCATCGGGCAGCGCGGTCTCGACCTCGCCCTTATCGCAGGCCTCGGCGAGTGCCGGATTAATGGGAAGCTTGCCCAAGATGTCGAGGTTATAGCGCTCTGCGACCTCGGGGAGCTTGCTCTTGCCAAAGACCTCGATCTTCTTGCCGCAGTCGGGGCACTCAATATAGCTCATGTTCTCGACAATGCCCAGAATGGGGACGTTCATCTTCTCGGCCATGTTGACCGCCTTGGCGACGATCATCGAGACCAGATCCTGCGGGCTCGTGACGATGACGATGCCGTCGACCGGCAGCGACTGGAAGACGGTGAGCGCGACGTCGCCTGTTCCCGGAGGCATGTCGACCAGTAGGTAGTCGATGGGGCCCCACGAGGTCTCGCTCCAGAACTGCCTAATGGCGCCTGCGATGACCGGACCGCGCCAAAGGACGGGGTCGGTCTCGTTTTGGAGCAGCAGGTTGGAGCTCATGACCTTGACGCCGTGCTCGGAGATTTCGGGCAGCATAAGGTTGCCAAGGGCATGGACGTGGCGTCCACTCATACCGAACATCTTGGGGATAGAGGGACCGGTGATGTCGGCATCGAGGACGCCGACCTTGTGGCCGTGACGGGCAAGCTCGGTGGCGATGGCACCGGTGACAAATGACTTGCCGACACCGCCCTTGCCGGAAAGCACGGCGATGACGCGCTTGACCTCGGACAGCGTGTTCTCCTCAAATTGCGACGGCGACGTTTGTCCGCCGGCGGCCTGTGCGTGTTCGCAACCCATGTATGACTCCTTTGTATATGCTGGGGCCGGGGCCCCGCGATGTGACACGAGCGTCATTGTACCCTCGTTTGCGAGCGGGAGTCATTTGCGATGCGTTTGGGCCGAGCGTGCTTGCAATACGATGGGCCCAAGCGAATGGGCGGGCTTACTGAACTTTGCTGGCGAACTCGAGGTATTGCATGCGCTGCAGCTTGTCGATCGTCGAGGCGTAGGGGCTGTCTTCCGATTCCAAGTCGTAGCGCAGCCCGTCGGCACCGAGATAGCCGGCGACATTGATGGTGGGCACATCTGACCTTGTCGCAAGCAGGGCCTTTTGGTAATTGGTGAGCGGGGCGCCGATCTTATTAAGGGTAATGGCTGCAATCTCGTTTGCCCCGACGGTGTCGTAGACGTTGAGCTCGGTATTGCCGGCGATCTCATAGTTAGCCCAGACGAGATATGTCGACTGATAGATACGGAAAGCGTGGCTTGCCGTATCTTCCTGAGGGTACAGCTCGTCGTTGAGAGTCGTTGCGGCGCTCGGCTGATGGTCGCCAAAAAAGACAAGAACAACCGGTCTGCCGATGTTGCGGAGCTCGTTGATAAAGTACTCGAGGTCCCGGTCGGATGCGTTGATGCAGGTGAGATAGGTGTTGAGCGCGCTGTTGGCGCCTTCGCTGGCTCCCTCGACCCAATAGTTTGTCAGCTCTTCGGCGGGAACGGTGCCATAGTCGTAGCCGCCGTGATTTTGCATCGTGACGTCAAAGATGAACTGCGGCGCTTCGTCGGTTCTAAGCAGGTCGAGTATCTTGTCGTAGGTGGCGTAGTCGCATACGCCGGCATGGTAATAGGGCGCACCTTCGAAATCGCCGATTGAAAGAAAGTCTCCAAAGCCCAGCTGCTGATAGATTTTATCTCGATGGTAGTTGACGGGGTTTTGCGGGTGCATAGCGGTAGTGGTATACCCAAGCTCTTTAAGGTCCTTTGCCAGGCTGTTTACGCCATTCATCTGATACAGCTGATAGGGGATCTTGCCTAATCCGACAAAGGCCGTTGTCGCTCCGGTCAAAAATTCGAATTCGGAGTTCGCCGTTCCGCCACCGGCGACCGAAGCGAGCATGGTGCCGCGAACAAGTGTGTCGGGAAGCGAGTTGTAGAATGCGGGGCCGGTGTACCCGGCCGCCTGGAGCTGCTCAAAGCACGAAAGGTCGCTAAAACTCTCATTCATGACGGCAACAATCGTCGGCTTGATTTCATTGAACTGGGCAACGGCCGCCGCGCGCTGCTCGCTCGAGCCATATGTGCTGTCGTAGGCGGCGGCGAGCTCCTGCTCGATGCTCTGCGCCTCATCGGGCGTATAGTCTTCGGGCTTCTCAATGGGCAACTCGTTGACCATTTCGGTGAACGAAGTGATAAAACCCTGAGACGCATACGTGGTGATGGGCTGCCAACGGTCAAATCCAAAATCCAGCGCCTGCTCCAAGTCGATGTTGGAAAAGCCTGAGAGCCCCACAACGGTCACTAGCAGAAAAGCACAGAGGTTAGTGGCGATAGCGGGGAAGACATGGGTGGGCGTACGGAGCTTTCGCGGTCGGATGAGCGAAAGAAGCCCCAGGGAAATCTCCAGCAGGGCGAGAGAGGTTACGATTCCGGCGGTAAAGGTAAACTCGTATCCCTCGCTCACTTCCATTGCGGTGCCAAGGGCCAAGATATCGCTTGGCAGGATGGCTTCGCCTTTAAACGTTATGACGAAGTGCTCGGCAATGCCAAGGATGCAGCAGACGACGGGCACGAGAGCCATGACGCCTCCATGACGCTGTCCCAGCAAATAAAGGGAGAGCAGAACCGTCGCGAGCAGCCCGACGGAAAACCCGAATGAGTTGGCGGGAATGCGATAGAACGTTTCGTTGCAGGCAATTTCGAGTGAAACGAACGAGAGCGCTGAAACAGCGGCGATGACAAGGATGTCACGGCAAATACAGGCAACCGTTCCCGTCGCAAGGTCGGTTTGGTCGATAAGTCCCGAAACCAAGGGCTCGACAAGAAGCATGACGGCGGCAGCACCGAGCGCCGAATAAGAAAGGACCCATAGGGAGCTGCCCTCATTTACGAGCAATTGATTCGTAACCCATGCAGCTACCACGCCGAGCGGGATGAGGAGCGTCGCGCACCAAAAGACGCGGGCAATGGGTGGCTTTTCGTTGCGTTTGATTGAAAAATACACGCGCACGACGACGGCGGCCACGATAAGGACGGCGATGAATATGGGCAGATTGGCCATGTCGCTCGAAGTGATTTCAAGGGGGATATCTTCGGTCATGGACGTTCCTCTGGTACAACAAATTAAGTTCAGTATTAGATTACTGTAACCTTTCCACGGCATTTCGAGAAACAAAGCGCCCGATACGCAAAGCTAAAGGTCTGCGAATCTTGTATTACGAACATCTGTGCGCGTCGAGTGCGCTAAACTCATCGGCAGTATGATTCGATGCAATAGGAGGCAAGGAGCTTCCATGTCTGATTCTTCTATCGTTATTCGCGGCGCCCGTGAGCACAACCTCCGTGATATCGATGTTTCCATTCCGCGTGACCAACTCGTGGTCATTACCGGTCTTTCTGGCTCGGGCAAGAGTTCGCTGGCATTTGACACTATCTATGCCGAGGGCCAGCGTCGATACGTCGAGAGTCTTTCGAGCTATGCGCGCCAGTTCTTGGGACAGATGGACAAACCCGACTTGGATTCAATCGACGGCCTTTCGCCGGCGGTGTCGATCGACCAAAAGACGACGTCTAAAAACCCTCGCTCGACGGTTGGCACCGTAACCGAGATTTATGACTATCTGCGCCTGCTGTTCGCCCGTGTGGGCACCCCGCACTGTCCCGAATGCGGCCGTGTCATTGAGCGCCAGACGACCGACCAGGTTGCCGACAAGGTCTTGACGGCGGGGGAGGGCCGCCGCGCGTTTGTGCTGGCACCGGTGGTGCGCGGGCGAAAAGGCGAGTACACCAAACTGTTTGAGGATCTTCGCGCCGAGGGCTTTAGCCGCGTGCGTGTCGACGGTGAAGTGCGCTCGCTCGACGATCAGATCGATCTGGACAAGAAGTTCAAGCACGATATCGAGGTCGTGGTCGACCGCATCGTGATCCGTGAGAACTCTCTGGGCCGTATCGCCGAGTCTGTTGAGCAGGCGACCGCGCTGGCGCACGGCAATGTGAACGTATACTTGCTGCCCGACCGCGACGCTCCCGAGGGGACCGAAGGCGAGTTGCTGGAGTATTCGCTGGCGTTAGCGTGCCCGGAGCATGGGCACTCCATCGATGACCTGCAGCCGCGTGATTTCTCGTTCAACGCGCCCTATGGCGCGTGCCCCGAGTGCGATGGCCTGGGTTTTAAGAAGACGGTCGATGCCGAGGCCCTAATCGAAGACCCCTCGAAGTCGATCGCCGACGGGGTCTTTGGCAGCCTGTTTGGCAACTCTAACTACTATCCGCAGATTTTCGCTGCGGTCTGCAAACACTTTAAGGTGAGCGTCGATACGCCGTGGGAGGATCTGCCTCCGCGGGTGCGTCGTGCATTCTTGGATGGCCTGGGCGATACGAAGATCTCGGTCGACTACCAAAAGCTCGACGGACGTCGCAGCCAGTGGGATACCAAGTTTTCGGGCGTTCGCAACATCCTGTACGAACGCTATACCGAGACGACGAACGAGAACACCAAGGCGCGCCTGGAGAAGTACATTCGCGAGGAGCCGTGCTCGAGCTGCCACGGCGCTCGTTTGCGCCCTGAGATGCTCGCCGTCACCGTGGGCGGCAAGTCCATTTACGAGGTTTGTTGCCTGTCGTGCCGTGAATCGCTCGAGTTTTTTGAGGGCCTGGAACTCACCGAGCGCCAACAGTTTATCGGCGGCCGTATCGTCAAGGAAATCCTGGAGCGCTTGCGTTTTCTGGTCGATGTTGGACTCGACTATCTGACGCTCGATCGTGCCTCGGCGACGCTTTCCGGTGGCGAGGCGCAGCGTATTCGACTGGCAACGCAGATCGGCGCGGGTCTCATGGGCGTGCTCTATATTCTGGATGAGCCCTCGATCGGTCTTCATCAGCGTGACAACGAGCGCCTGATTAAGACGCTCGAGCGCCTGCGCGATATCGGCAATACCGTTATCGTCGTCGAACACGACGAGGATACAATCCGTGCCGCCGATTACGTGATCGACATGGGGCCCGGCGCCGGCGAGCAAGGCGGTTTTGTTACAGCCAAGGGTCTGTCTCTTATACACATCTGACGCTGCCGACGAAGCTAGAA
>USPH01000111.1 GCA_900556515.1 uncultured Collinsella sp. | reverse complement strand
ATACGAGATCTGCGCATGTCGCGTGGGCTCGGAGATGTGTATAAGAGACAGGAGCTGTACCTGTGCGATATCAACGAGGCCAAGGTGACGTCCGAGGTCCAGGACCTGCGCGACTCCCTTTCGTTTGTCCCGTACAACACCAAGATCGTCAACTGCTACGACCACTACGAGGAGCTGGCCTGCTGCGACGTCATCGTCAACGCTGCCGGCAAGGTCGCGCTGGCCGCCGGCAACCGCGACGGCGAGTTGTTCTTTACCACCGACGCCGCCCGCTCCTTTGCCAAGCGCATCGTCGACGCCGGCTTTGACGGCATCTTCGTGAGTATCTCCAACCCCTGCGACGTCGTGTGCACCGAGCTGTGGCACCTGACCGGCTACGATCCCAAGAAGATCATCGGCTCGGGCTGCGGTCTGGACTCCGCCCGCCTGCGCACCGAGATCTCCAAGAAGGTCGGCGTGAGCCCCAAGTCCATCGACGCCTACATGATCGGCGAGCACGGCTTTAGCCAGCTTGCTGCCTTTAAGGCCGCAACCATCGCCGGCAAAAACCTCAACGAGCTTCAGGCCGAGAACCCCGACAAGTACGCCTTCGACCACATGGAGGTCGAGGAGCTTGCACGCAAGGGCGGCTATGTGACCTACCAGGGCAAGCAGTGCACCGAGTACGCCGTTGCCAACTCCGCCGCGCGCGTCTGCGCCGCTGTGCTGCACAACGAGCACGCCGTGCTTTCGGCCTCTACGCTTATGACCGGCCAGTATGGCGAGGAGGGTATCTTTACCTCCCTGCCGTGCGTGATCGGTGCCGAGGGCGTCGAGGAGGTCTACACACTCGATCTTTCCGAGCGCGAGCTCGAAGGCTTCCACAAGAGCTGCCAGCACATCCGCGACAACATCGCCCAGCTCGACTGGTGGGATGCCGAGGCCTACGACGCCAAGTAAGCCGCTGGCTGCCGCAACCTTGCGAATCTATGCGCGATACCAAGCGGGCCGCGCCGGAAATCCCCGGCGCGGCCCGCTTTTTAACTCACACGACACGCTTGCGAATCGAAGGTGAATGCTCTCCCCGTTACCTAGTACTGCTCGATGCCCATGTAGCGACGAATCTCAGGGCTGTGGTCGAACACCTTTCCGCGCGCGGCGCGCAGCTCGCAGCTCATCGCGTAGAAGAAGATCGGCTCCAGGAACGAACGCACGCTGGCAGGCACCTCGCCCACGCCGTACTCGAGCGCGTCGAGCACCATGACCGTATCGGTGTGCGTGTTGAGGAACGCCAGCGCGCGCTCCTCCATGGGGCGGCACTCGCCCGATCCGAGCTGCACAAAGTAAAACACGCCGGGCTCGGTGGCCTCGAACGGGCCGTGGAAGTACTCGCCGGAGTGAATATAGCAGCAGTGCTGCCACTGCATCTCCATGAGCGAGCAGATAGCCATGGCGTAGGTCTGGCTAAAGTTGGGGCCGGAGCCCAGGATATAGAAGAACTTGTGCTGCTGGCAGAGCTCGGCAAAACGGGCGCCCAGCTCGGCGTTGACCTTCTCGCGCGCAGCGGGCAGCAGCGCATCCATCTGCTTAAGGCCGGCGTACATGTCGGCGAGCGCCTTGTAGCCCTCCTGCTGGTCGAGCAGCTCGGCAGCGATCAGAGCGCCGATGCCCTGCGGCACCTCGGCCTGTGACACGCCCTCGCCCCACGGATAGACCCAGGTGATCCACTTGCCGTTATCGATCTTGGAGCCCTCGCAGTCGGTAAGGGCAACGACCTCGGCACCGGCCGCCAGCGCCATCTCGCAACCGTCGACGACCTCCTGCGTGTTGCCGCTGTGGCTGCAGGCAATAACGAGCGACTTCTCGCCAAGGCTCTTGGGGGCCATCAGGCAAAACTCGCGTGCCGTGTAGACCGTCGAGGTAAACGTGGTGGCCTCGCGCTTGAGCAGCTCGTTGGCCGGCATCAGGTCGATCATCGAACCGCCGCAGGCAATCCAAAAGACATTCTCGATCTTACCCTTGCGCTCGATAATTTCCTGAATCAGATCGTGTGCGTTCATGGTGATGGCCCTCCTTGTGTGGCGGTTTTGAACGACGGCAGCTCGTACCTGCGGTCATTCTATGTTGTCCTATTTATAGCACGCACGACGACGCCCGTGAAGTCATTTCACCAAACTTGTTCCATGTTGTTCTATCTATGGACGTTAGATGTCGAACACGTAGCGCGAGCCCACGATCTTTTGGCGTCCGAGCAGCAAGGGCCGCCCGTCCCCATCGGTAAAGTACGCCTCCATATAGAAGAGCGGCTCGCCGACCGGCACCTCCAACAGCGGGGCCGCCTGAGCATCGGCAAGCGCAATCTCCACGGTGCAAGGGTCGGACTTGAGCGGTGCGCGGCCCGAATGCTCGGCAACGAGCGCAAAGATCGAGTTATCGGTGAGGTCCTTATCGGCAAGTGTCTGCAGATAGGGATGGTCAACCAGCACAAAGGCGTTGTTCTCGAGCATGACGGGGATGCCGTCTGCCGTGCGCACGCGCTCGACAACGATGAGCTCGCAGCCGGGTTCCACCCCAAAAAACGCCGCGTCCTCGCGCGTCGCCGCAACCACCGTGCGCGATACCAGGCGCGCGCCCGGCACCATGTCGTTGGCAGCGCAACCCTCGGAAAAGCTCTGAACGTCACCCTTCTGGACAATCTTGCGCTTGAGCTTGGGCGAGCACACGAACGTGCCCCTCCCCTGCTGGCGGTTGAGATACCCCGCGCGTGACAGCTCCTCGATGGCGCGGCGCACGGTGATGCGTCCCACGCCGTAGTACTTCGCGAGCTCCATCTCGGAAGGAATGCGCGAGCCGGATGCGTACACGCCACGCGCGATCTCGCCCTTTAGGTCGTCCATAACCTGCTGGTACAGCGGCACAGCGGACACCTCAGTGCGCTCGGTTTTATCATCGGATGCCATCGTTATGCTCCATTCCGTGCATGCTCGGACTCAAACTCTTCAATCGCCGCCATAAACTGCTCGCCAAAGGCGTCGGCCTTTTTCTCGCCGATGCCGTTGACCTGGATAAGCTCGTCGCGCGTCTGTGGGCGTAGGCGGCACAGGCCGCGCAGGGCCTTGTCGGAAAAGACCATGTACGGCGCCATCTCCAGCTCCGTCGAGATCTCCTTGCGCAGGGCACGCAGGCGCTCGAACAGCTCGGCATCGTCGCCAACACGCGGGCGCTGATCCAGCTCGGCCTCCTCGCGCAGCAGATCGACGGCGCGGCGGGCGCGGGCCGAAGCTTTGCGCTTGGACGCGCGACGCTTAACGGTAAAGGCGAACGCCTCGTCCTCGACCTCGCCGGCGCGCGGGCCCAGCCCCACGACCGGGTACTGCCCCTGCGAGGTAGCCAGATAACCGCGGCCGCACAGCTGGCCGATGATCTCCTTGATGCGCCCGACCGATTCGCTCGACAGCTCACCGTAGCCGCGGTCCTCGTCCAGATGCATCTGGCGAATGCGCTCGGTGTTGCCGCCGTGGAGCACATCAGCGATGAGCGACTTGCCAAAACGCATGGGACGCGTGGCCACGTAGCGCACGGCAGCGCGGGCCATATCGGTAACGTCCTCGACCTCGAACTGCGTGAGGCAGTTGCTGCAGTTGCCGCAGCTCTCGACGTCGTCCGTGGCGGTGCCGCCCGTACTGGCCGCGGCATGCTCGGCCGCGGCCTCGTCGCCAAAGTAGCGCAGCATGTATTCGCGCAGGCAGCCGGTGGTATTGCAGTAGCCCTCCATCTGGCTGAGCAGGCGATATCGATTCTGGAGCGCCCACGCGCGCTGCTCATCGTCGAGCGCTTCATCGGCAGCATCGCCGCGGTCGATCAGAAAGCGGCGCATGCGAAAATCGTTGCCGTTCCACAGCAAGTAGCAGCTGGCCGGGTCGCCATCGCGGCCGGCGCGGCCCGCCTCCTGGTAGTAGGCTTCGATGCTCTCGGGCACGTTGTTGTGGATCACGTAGCGCACGTTGGGCTTGTCGATGCCCATGCCAAAGGCGTTGGTGGCAACCATCACCTGGATATCGTCGTCGATAAAGGCGCGCTGGCTTTGGCGACGGGCGTCGTTGCCCATGCCGGCATGGTAGCGGCCAACGCGAATGCCGCTGGGGCCCAGCGCCTCGGCAAGCTCGCCCGCCAGCGCATCAACTGTCTTGCGGGTCGAACAATACACGATGCCGCTCTCGCTCGAATGCGCGATCACGTAGTCGCGCACCCAGGCAGTCTTGGCCTTGTCGCCCATCTCCTCGCAACCAAAGTAGAGGTTCTTGCGATCGAAGCCCGTCACTACCGTCGCGGGGTTTTGCAGGCCAAGCATCTGCTGAATGTCCGCGCGCACACGCTCGGTCGCCGTAGCGGTAAAGGCCGCCACGATGGGGCGCTGCGGCAGGGAATCGATGAACTCGCGAATCTGCAGGTAGGCGGGGCGGAAATCCTGACCCCATTGGCTTACGCAGTGGGCCTCGTCAATGGCCACGAGCGGCACGCCAATGCCGGCGGAACCCGCAGCCTCCTGCGCAAAGGCCAAAAAACGCGGCTCGAGCAAACGCTCGGGCGCCACGTACATAAGCTGGTAGCGGCCCTCGCGCGCCCGCTTGAGCACGGTGTTTTGCTGGGCCGGAGTAAGGCTGGAGTTGAGATAGCTGGGTCGCGCACCCGCCGCGAGCAACGCACGGGTCTGGTCCTCCATAAGCGACAGCAGCGGACTCACCACAAAGGTGATGCCGGGCAGCATGAGCGCGGGCACCTGGTAGCAAATGGACTTGCCGGCGCCCGTGGGCATAACACCCAGCGCATCACGACCGGCAAGGATCGCATCGACCATGCGGTCCTGTCCCGGGCGAAACGAGGTGTAACCAAAATAGGCGCCGAGCGTGTCGAGCGCCATCTGCTGCATGCTATCGGTCATGGTTTCCTAACGTCCAAGTCATCTGCCGCCGATTATACGCCGCCACGCGGACCGGTGCCGCACGGCCGTCGGCCACGGGCAACGCAATCCAAAAGGAACGAGCGTGGGATTTTTGGACACTTTCCCAACGGCTAATCTCTTGACACTGTCTCTTATACACATCTGACGCTGCCGACGAAGCTAGAAG
>USPH01000110.1 GCA_900556515.1 uncultured Collinsella sp. | reverse complement strand
GGGTGGTGCCGCGCTCGCCGTTGCCTTTAAGACCCGCGATGCCAAGATCAAGGGCCTGGCGCTTCCTTCGGCCCTGTCCGCCTTCATGGGCATTACCGAGCCTGCCATCTTCGGTGTGAACCTGCGCTTCTTTAAGCCCTTCATCGCCGGCTGCATCGGCGGCGGTTGCGGTGCCCTGGTCTGCGCGCTCACTTCGCTGGCTGCCTCCGGCACGGGCGTTACCGGTATCTTCGGTATCCTGCTGTGCCTGGCCCAGCCCGTGCAGTACGCGATCATGTTTGCGGTCGCCGCGCTGGTTTCCTTTGCTATCTCGTTTGTCCTGTACAAGGACGAGCCCAAGGCTTCCGAGCAGGCCTAAGAGCTTTTGATTGAGGAGATGCCCGCGGGTCGTATGCTCGCGGGCGTTTCCCGTATCTGGTGCCGATCTCTGGTGCCTTGTTACTTTCGATCCGTTAGGACTTTGATATGTCTAATGCACTTGGTCGCGACCTTGCAAAGTTGGTTGCCGCTGTTGACGCTGCCGCCTCTGAGTGCGGTCATGGCGTGTATGGCCAGCACTTCCATATTATGCCGCCGGCGGGTTGGCTCAACGACCCCAACGGTCTCTGCCAGGCGGGTGGCGTGTTCCATGCCTATTTTCAGTATGCGCCGTTTGATGTCGAGGGCGGCGTTAAGACCTGGGGCCATGCGACGAGCCGCGATCTTATGACGTGGGACTACGTTGGCGCCCCATTGCTGCCCGACGAGCCGTTCGATTGCCATGGCGTGTATTCGGGCTCCGCGCTTGCCGAGGACGGTCGCATTCGCGTACTTTATACGGGCAACGTTAAGCTTTCCGATTCGGACGGGACGTACGACTACGTCAATACCGGCCGCCGCGCCGATACTGTTTATGTCGAGAGCGTTGATGGCCTTGCCGGTCGGGAGTTCAGCCAAAAGCGCGTGGTGCTGGCGTCCGAGGATTATCCCGACGATCTGACCTGCCACGTGCGTGATCCCAAGGTGTGGCGCGATGATGATGGGCGTTACCACATGGTGCTGGGCGCGCGTCGTCGCGTGGATGGGCCGCATGTCGAGAGTCGTTTTTGCGCGATGCACGGCGAGGGCGCCGGGCGCGATGTAGGCGAGATCCTGGTGTATGGCTCGCCCGATATGCTGAGCTGGGAGCTCGAGAGCCGCGTGTCTACGCCCGAGCGTTTTGGCTTTATGTGGGAGTGCCCGGGATACCTTGTGCTTGAGCCGGATGGCGGTGTACCGGCGAAGTGGCTGTCCTTCTCTCCCCAGGGTCTTGAGGGCGGTCGTTGGGACCGCGGCAATGTGTATGCAGCGGGCTACATGCCTGTAACGGGCGACATTACGGGTGGCAATGACGCCTATGAGCTGGGCGAGTTCCGCCTGTGGGACGCCGGCTTTGACTTCTATGCTCCGCAGGAGTTCACGGCCGAGGATGGTCGCCACATTCTGATTGGCTGGATGGGCATGCCCGATGAGCCGACCTATGACAATGCGCCCACCGTGGCGTGCGGCTGGCAGCACTGCATGACAGTGCCGCGTGAGCTTACAGCCGGTGCCGGCGGCGTGGTGCTGCAGCAGCCGGTGCGCGAGATCGAGCACCATTATGCCTCGGTGCGTATGGGGGAGGGTTCGTTGGAGGTTGCCAGCGACACCTGCTTTGACGTTGTTGTCGACTGTGTCGACGGCGCATTTACCGCGACCGTTGATGGCGAGCTGAAGCTGGCGTTTTTGCCCGCCGAGGGCGAGCTGCCCGCGCGCTTTGAGATGCGATTTACCGATGAGGGCCGCGCTTCTGCCGGCTGCGGTCGTGCCGTGCGCTGGGAGCCCATCGACGAGGTTCGTAACGTGCGCATTGTTGGCGATGTCTCCTCGGTCGAGGTGTTTGTGAACGATGGCGCGCTCGTGTTTTCGACGCGCATCTATCCCGAGGCTTATGGCGTGACCGTTGACGCTCCAGGCGCGAACGTGACCTATCACGCGCTCAACATCTAGGCGATTCGTCGCATATCGGCGCTATACTGCAGCCGTTGCCCACGATGCGGGAAACATCCGCATCGTGGGTTTTTGTTAATGAAGGGAGGTTGCCGTATGGGCGTACAGCAGCTAGAAGAGGCCTGGGCTTTGAGGAACGGCGCGCGTGAGGCGCGGTTGCTTGTGGCCTCGCATGTGCCAGCAGCGCTGTCGCAGCTGGGGATTGTGCGTCCCGGTGACCGCCTGGTGGTCTTTGCGGACGACTTTGCCGATGCGTTTGCGAGCGGATTTGACGGCTGCGATGTTGTGATGGTGGGCTCGCCGTCCGCCGAGGCGTTTCCCGCCGCGTCCGAGGGCTTTGAGACTTCGTTTGAGGTCGAGGGGCCGCACCTGTGGTGGTTCGTCAACTCTATTGGTGGGTTTGGATTGCGCGTGCCCGATTTGCGTGCTCTGGGTCGCGCGGCTCGCGAGGCACGCGCGCTGCTCGTGGTAGATAACACGGTGCCAGGCGTCTTTGGGTGCGATCCGCTGCGCTTGGGTGCCGTGCTGTCGCTCGACGCGTCCGATCGCGTGTGTGCTGGTAAGGCACAGCGCAAGCTCGTTGCCGCTTCGGTGGCGCGCTCGCAACTCAAGCGCCATCGTGTGGATGCCGCTGCCGAGTGCGCGCATGCCCTGCTTGAGGGCTGTGGCTTGGCCAAGCTTGATTTGACTGCTGACGAGGCCGCTGTGCTGGAGCGTGGGCTTTCCTCGCTTAACGCCCGCATGCAGGCGCATTTCGACCGCGCCCGTGCGCTGGCCGAGTATCTGGCCGCCAACGAGATGGTGCGCAACGTGCGCTATCCCGGACTGAGCTCGCATCCCGACCATGCTGTTGCAACGGGAATCCTCGAGCACGGCTTTGGCCCGGCAGTTGAATTTGATCTTATCGAGCGTAGCGCGGGAGAGCTGTTCGATGCTTTGCCGGGGGAGTTTCGCACGTCGCCCGCCGGCGGCGCAACGACGCGCCTTTCGGCCCCACGCGGCAAGCAGGGTACCACCGTCCGTCTCTTCGCCGGCACCGATGACCCCTTGATCGTGGCCGCCACCCTAGACAACGCCCTCCGCAACTAGCTAAATCATCCTCGACTTCATAAGTTGCGGTGAAATATGGATTGATTTACGGCTTTATCGGCATAAACAGTCCCTATTTCACCGCAACTTAGAGAGGGGGTTGCGTAGCTAAAAAGCCCCGTCCCAAATTGGCTATTCTTTGATGCTGGCGATGAGGTCGTCGGCTTTTGAGGCGATGACGTTGTTGATGTCGGCCTGCAGTGTCTCGTAGACTTCGATGGCTCGCTCGCCGGCGGGGGTGAGCGTGGATCCGCGGGCGCCGTCGCGTTCGATGAGCTTGCAACCCAGCTGCCCTTCGGCCTCATTCACGATGCGCCACGCTTTGGAATATGCCATGCCCATGCTCTTGGCGGCGCGGTTGAGCGAGTGCTCGCGGGCGATACCCTGCAGCAGCAAGACGCAGCCGTGGCCGAACACGCCCGGCAGATCCTTGTCGCACGCTTGAATGACCAACTTTGCCGTTGTCTTGTACTCCATGTGCTCCACGTCTCCCCGCTAAAGTGTTTGCTGGGCAAACGCAAAGCCTGCGTCAAACCCTCGTGTGCTCTTCTTAAATCATGCATTGTAGCAGTCAAAGTGCGTTAAGATACTTCCCCAGTATTGGGCGCCCAAGGTTGGGCTGGGTCCTACGAGGCCTGCAGCCGACCGGTCGCATGGAAAAAGGAGAAACATGGCTACGTTCTTTCCCGGTGAGTCCCACACGTTTTCGGAGTATCTGCTGGTCCCTGGTTACTCGTCCTCGCAGTGCATCCCCAACAACGTCTCTCTTAAGACGCCGCTAACCCGCTTCAAGCGCGGTGAGAAGCCGGCAATCACCCTGAACATCCCCATGGTTTCCGCCATCATGCAGTCCGTCTCGGGCGTCGACATGGGTGTCGCGCTCGCTACCGAGGGTGGCCTGTCCTTCATTTACGGTTCCCAGACCCCCGATTCCGAGGCCGCTATGGTCAAGGCCGTCAAGGATCACAAGGCTGGCTTCGTTCAGTCCGATTCCACGCTGACCCCCGACATGACCATGGAGCAGGTCATCGAGCTTAAGGAGAAGACCGGTCACTCCACCATGCCGGTCACCGACGACGGCACCCCCAAGGGCAAGCTCCTGGGTATCGTCACCAGCCGTGACTATCGTCCCAGCCGCGATGACCATCAGAAGAAGGTCTCCGAGTTCATGACCCCGCGTGAGCAGCTCATCGTGGGCGACAAGAACATCAGCCTCAAGGTTGCCAACGACGTCATTTGGGACAACAAGCTCAACGCCCTGCCTATTGTCGACGATAACGATCACCTTATGGGCATCGTCTTCCGCAAGGACTACGACAGCCACAAGACCAACCCCAACGAGCTGCTCGATAACGACAAGCGCTACATGGTCGGCGCCGGTATCAACACCCGCGACTATGCCGAGCGCGTGCCGCTGCTCATCGAGGCTGGCGCCGATGTCCTGTGCATCGACTCCTCCGAGGGCTTCAGTGAGTGGCAGAAGCGCACCATCGAGTGGATTCGCGCCAACTACGGCGAGGACGTCAAGGTCGGTGCCGGTAACGTCGTCGACGCCGAGGGCTTCCGCTTCTTGGCCGACTGCGGTGCCGACTTCATCAAGGTCGGTATCGGCGGCGGTTCCATCTGCATCACTCGCGAGACCAAGGGTATCGGTCGTGGCCAGGCCACCGCGCTGATCGACGTCTGCCGCGCCCGTGACGAGTACTACGAGGAGACCGGTGTTTACGTGCCCGTGTGCTCCGACGGCGGTATCGTATACGACTACCACATGACGCTCGCCCTTGCTATGGGTGCCGACTTTATGATGCTGGGTCGCTACTTCGCCCGCTTCGATGAGAGCCCGACCGAGCGCGTCAACGTCAACGGCCAGTACATGAAGGAGTACTGGGGCGAGGGAAGCGCCAGAGCCAGAAACTGGCAGAGATATGACATGGGCGGAGATAAAAAGCTGTCCTTTGAAGAAGGGGTGGATTCTCTGGTACCGTATGCAGGCAGTCTGAAGGATAATGTGGGACTGACCCTCAGC
>USPH01000109.1 GCA_900556515.1 uncultured Collinsella sp. | reverse complement strand
AACTTGGGCATAGGACTCCTCGTTGCGCTCGGGGAAGCTCGCCAGCACGTGCTCGAACTTGGCGAAGTCCTCGTCCCAGCGCGTAGAGGGCACGGCGAAGAAGACCTGCTTGACCTTAAAGTCGCCCGATGCGAGCTCCTTGCGGAAGAGCTCGGCCACGGCCTCGGCGTCAAAGCCGTTGTTGTCGCAGCCCCAAGCGCCCAGCACGAGCTTCTCGCGACCCAGCTCGTCGCAGATGGCGAGCACAAAACGGATGCGGTCGCGCAGGGCATCCAGCAGGGCGTCGTCGCTCACGCGGTACTCCTGGCGGGCGCGTTTGACGTTGGGCGCGGCGGCAACGATCACGTCGGCATACGCGTGCACGTGGTTGCGGTCGAAGCGCACGGCGGGCACCACCAGGGCGCGGTTACGGTAGAGCTCACAGTTGATGTTGCGGCGACGGTTCTCGCCGTACCACTTGCGCTGCTTGTCGAGCACGTTGTACAGGTACGAATCGGCGCAGAGCGTCGCCTCCTGGCCCAGATAACCCTGGATATAGCCGCCGCCCGGATTGGTAAACGAGGCAAAGGCGAGCACGGCTATATCGCAGAACTGCGCATAGCCACGGCCGTTGTCTAGGATGGCCTGGGTGGCGGAAGCGTCGAGCACGGTGACCTCGGGCAGAACCGGGGCGGGTTCCTCGGCAGGCGCAGGCTCGGCGGCATCCTCGGCGGGTGCAGGCTCGGCCGCAACCTCGGCCTCAACCGCAGCTTCGACCTCGGCGGCGTCGACCTCGGCGGTCTCGGCGGCCTTCGTCTCCTCGACAACAGCCTCCTCAGCAGCCGCGGCCGCCTGGGCCTTGGCCTTCATCGCCGCGACAAAGCCGGCGGGCATACCGTCGAACTCGCGAACGCCGGCAAGCGAGCGCTCGATATCCTTGGCGCAGGCCTCGGACACAGCCACCACATGACGCTCGGCGGCCTTGGCGCGAGCCTCACGCTTAGGGTTCGGCTGCCCCGCGCGGTTGGGCCTGCGGTTACGGTTCCTGTTGTCGACGTCTGCCATAAGTGGTCACCTTTCCTGTCGCTGCCGCTATCGGCTTTTCCCATCCATGATACCCCGCCACGCATAAAAAAGGCGGCCCCGAAGGACCGCCTTTCGCATCGTTTTACCGCGCCCGATAAGAGCAACGCAAGGCATCGCGCTAGTCGCGACGACCGAGGATATTCAGAACACGCAGGAACACGTTGATAATGTCCACGAACAGATTGGACGCCATGAGCACCGCATTGGGCAGCGTGGGCGGCACCGTCGTGGCAACATAGGTGTCGTAGCCAATAAAGCCGGCGAACACCACGATCACGATCAGGTCGGTGATGGTCTGCGAGACGCCCATGAACATCAGCACGATCTCAACCAGAATAGTGGCGAGCAGAATGCCAAAACCGATGCCATATACGCGCCGGAAAAACTTGGGGAACGTCACGCCCAAGGCGCCAAAGACAAAGGTGATGGCGGCCGTGGCGATAAAGGCAGTGTTGATGGTGGGCAGGTCGTAGTTGGCAAGGCCAAACGACGCGGTCAGGCCAAAGGTGCTCGCAAAGATTACGTAGCCCACAAGGGATAGGCCCACGGACTGCTTGCTGGCGGCGGCCGACATCATGACCATGCCGACGATGGTCAAAATAAACGAGCCAAAGACCAGCGGCAAGGCGGCGCCGCTCATCATCATGCGCGCAAACGACATGGTGCTCGTAAAGTAGGCGCCGGCGCCCATGGCGCAAAAGCCCAAGAAGATCAGGGCAGACATGGTGAGATTGTACGCGCGCGGCGACATCTCCTTGGCACGGCTTGCACCGGTCTCGATGGGGCCGTTCTGATAGCCCTGGATATCGTTCATACTTCGTCCTTTCAAAAAGCGCACGACAGCGCCGTAGGTGACAAGATTCCTGCCATTGTACCCGAATGCCGCACGTCCTTACCTACGGCGCTCGCCCTCGAGCGTACGGTCGAATGCCCACACCCACCAACGCATCAGATGGGCCTGCGAACCATCTGGTCGTTCGCGCGTCTGGTCCTCCAGATACAACTCGGTCGCGTGCCCGCCAAAACGCACCTTATAGGTTGCCGTACGGATGCCGTGAACCGTCAGGCCAAACCCAGTGGTCGAGACAATCTCGTCAATCGTAAAGCAACGACCGTCGACCCAGCAGACGGTGACCGGCACGACCTGTCCGCCCGCGAGGATGCGAGCCACGACGTCCACATACTGCTTGTGCACGCGCCGAGTTTTGCCATCTGTCTGTCGATATTCCATGCCTCCTATTATCGAACGCATGTTTGCATGTTGTAAAGCGAACAGACTGTGGTTTTGGAGTGTCGTAGTAATCGCACGTGTCCGCATGGCGTGTTAGCAAAAAGAACACCCGCGGTCAACAGGGCTAATATTCAATTTTAGTGCCAAAAAGTTCACTTCTCCCATCAGAACTCGGTAAAGAGACCCGCAGGAGGTGATACGATTTATCATGTTTTTGTAACGTGTCTGCAAACTTCGAGAAAGCCCATATATGGACGTAACGTTCTCAACCTTCCTCGGCCAAATTGTGTCGAACCCAGTCCTTGCCGTCACCGTGATCCTCGCGTTGGGCGCCATCTTCGTCAATGGATGGACCGACGCGCCCAACGCCATCGCGACCTGCGTCACTACGCGTTGCATGCCCGCCCGCGCCGCCATTCTCATGAGCGCCGCATTCAACTTCCTCGGCGTGCTCATCATGACGCACTTTAACGCGAGCGTCGCCAACACCATCTCACATATCGTCGACTTTGGCGGAAACAGCACCATGGCGCTCGCCTGCCTATGCGCGGCGCTGTTCTCCATCGTCGTCTACGGCGCCACAGCGTCGCGTTTTGGCATCCCCACCTCGCAAAGCCACAGCCTTATCGCCGGCCTGACCGGTGCCGCCATCGCCCTCGGCGGTGCGAGCAGCGTCAACGCCCACGAGTGGATGAAGGTCATCTACGGTCTGGCGCTCTCCATCGGCCTGGGCTTTGTCATGGGCTGGGTCCTGTGCAAGCTCGTCTCGATTCTTTTCGCCGCCGCCAACAGGCGACGTGCCAATGTCTTCTTTAAATACGCTCAGATCGCGAGCGCTGCGGCCATGAGCTTTATGCACGGCGCGCAGGATGGACAGAAGTTCATCGGCGTGCTCTTTTTAGGCGTGGCCTTTGCCAGCGGCCAGACGAGCGTCGGCGATGCAGGCATCCCCATCTGGATTATGCTGCTGTGCTCGGCCACTATGGGTATCGGCACCAGCGTGGGCGGCGAGCGCATCATCAAGTCCGTCGGCCAGAGCATGGTCAAGCTCGAAAAGTATCAGGGCTTCTCCGCCGACCTCGCAGGCGCCGCAAACCTGCTGCTTGCCACCCTTACCGGCATCCCCGTGTCCTCCACACACATCAAGACCTGCGCCATCATGGGCGTCGGTGCCGTCAAGCGCCTCTCAGCCATCAACTTCGGCGTCGTCAAAGACATGATGTTCACCTGGTTCTTCACCTTCCCCGCCTGCGGACTCATCAGCTTTGTCATGGCCAAGCTGTTCATGATGTTCCTCTAGTCAAACCGAACGTCCATCCGGACTGCATTACCTCGCCCACCCGTCTTCGCCTCGAAAGGACCCACCCATGGCAAAGAAACCCGATTCGTTCTACTTCGACAACTACGTCGCCTGCGCCGACCTTGCCGTCCAGGCCGCCGAGCTGCTCACCAAGATTTTCGAGAACTTCGATCCCGCAAAGATTCACGATATGCTCAACAAGATGCACGCGATCGAGCATGCGGCCGACAAGAAGCACCATGAACTTGAGGACGCCTTGCTCACCGCCTTTATCACCCCGCTCGAGCGCGAGGATCTGGATCTGATGAGCTGCTCACTCGACACCGTGCTCGACCGCATCGAGGGCGTCGTGCAGCGCGTCTACTTCACCAACATCCAGAGCATCCATCCCGACGCCATCGTCATCGCCCACAAGGTGACTGACGCCTGCCGCGCCATGAAAGACCTGATGGTCGAGCTGCCCAACTACCGCAAGTCCAAGACCCTGCGCGAACTCGTCATCCAGATCAACACCATCGAGTCCGAAGCCGACGAGCTCTATATCAACGCCATGCGCAACCTGCACGTTAACGGCAAGGACCCGCTCGAGGTCATCGCCTGGCGTGACGTATACGCCTTTCTGGAGTACTGCGCTGACTGCTGTGAGAATGTGGCCGATGTTGTGGATTCGATTGTCATGAAGAACAGTTAATTGGGGGTACGTGCCCCGGCGGTCGCGGGCCCGGCCACTAATAACCTTTTTCACTCCGGCTGCAAGCAGAGTCGTTCAAAAGGTTATTAGTGGCCGGGCCCGCTCCCTTACGTACCACCATTGGGAACTTTGGCTGATAGTTATAGCGCAATGGGGGTTTGGCTGAAGGGACCTTTGGTATCCGTTCGGACACTTTGGCCCTCGATGAGCGTTTGGCTGATTGCTGCTTTGGGTACCGTTTGGGTTACTTTGGGTTTGTTTGATTTTTAATTGTTGGAGGGCTTGTATGTCTTATTTGGATCTGGCTCGGGGTCGGTATTCTTGTCGTGAATTTCAGGATCGTTCTGTTGAGCAGGCTGTGGTGGATGCCATTGTTGAGGCTGGGCGTATTGCTCCTTCTGCTTGTAATAATCATCCAACCCGTGTGATGGTGTTGGATACGCCTGAGCTTCTGGAGAAGGCAGCTGCTTGTCAGCCTCGGTTTGCTCGTGATGAGTCTATCTTTGGCGCTCCGCTTGTCTTCCTTATTTGCAGCGTTACCGGTGATGCTTGGGTGCGCCCGTATGACCAGATGAATTCTAGTGAAATCGACACCTCAATCGTGTGTGATCAGATGATGATGGAGGCCACCGAGCAGGGCCTGGGAACGTGCTGGGTATGCCATTTTAAGCCTGAGGTGGCGCAGGAGCAGTTCAATCTGCCCAAGGGCGTCTATCCCTATCACATGCTCGTCTGTGGATATCCTGCCGACCACATCGCCGATCCCGAGCATCGCGAGGCCCGTACCATTCCCCTCTCCGACTTCCTCCTCAAGTAGGTTTTGGGACATGCCTTAAATCCTACCCTTGACCGCTCACCCGTTCGCCGAGTTCTGCGCCATTATGTGCAGGGCTCGGTTTTTTATGTTACGCACTCCGGCACAGTCATAAAAAAGGACCCGCAAGCTGCGGGTCCTTTCTAGGCACTAAATTGTAGGCCGAATGTTAGTCCAGGTCGTCGGC
>USPH01000108.1 GCA_900556515.1 uncultured Collinsella sp. | reverse complement strand
GCGCATGCTTGGTGGCGTTGGTCGAGGCCTCGCGGATAATCTGCAGAAAGGCCGCGGCGACACGCACGTCGTCGGGGAGCGACCCCTCAACATCGATCTGCACGCTCACCAAGCCAAAAGCGTGGACGATATCGCCCAGCTGCTCTGCCGGCTCGCTGGCGCCGCCACTGCGTAGGTCGGCGGCGATCGAGCGCAGCAACGGGTCGATTTGCTCGAGCGATTCGTCGTCCAGGCGCCCCTCTTCCAGATAGCGATGGAGAATGGACAGGCGCTGCCCGATCACGTCGTGCACGCGGGCGCGCATACGCAGGTAGGCCGCATTGTCGGCAACTTTTTTAACCTCTTCGATCTGCGCCTGGAGTTCCTGGCCCGCAAGCTCGAGCAGGTGGTTGGCCTGCGCCAGGCGGTCGTGGGCATGCGCATACTCCGTCACGTCCAGGCCGATAATGCGCTCAAAGAGGCGGCCCGAAACCATAACGTCGTCGTGCACAAATAGGCGAATCTCGGAGGGAGAAATCTCGATCACCGCACGAGCCTCACCAAAGCGGTCCAAGTTAATCCGCACACGGTCCCTACTGCTTTCGGGCATTTGCATGCTGAGCTTGCGAAGGCCATTCCACGTACCGCTCATATCGCCCAGGTCGGTGGGCATATGAAGCTCCACGAGGTTTTTGCGCATGCAGCGGTTCATGAGCAGCGGGCGACCCTTCGGGTCCAGATACAGGATGCCCACGGGGATCACGTTGATGGTTTCGATCGTCGAGAACGCGGTGATATCCTCCTGGCGGTTGCGAACGTCCATCAAGAGCGCCGCAACGGAACGGAACAGGAAGAACGCTCCCTCTACGATAAGGACCACGGTCCACACCGGCCCCATGGCATAGACCACCGGCGGCGTCACAGCGGCAACGAGCAGCAGCTCGGCCAACATGACGGGGCGACGATAGTGCACCATAAGCACCACGCCGTAGAAATAGATCGCGGCATTGAGCCATAGCGCTCCGCCCATTGCCCTGGCGCAAACGTCAAGCGGCGCCACCAAATACGAGCCAGACGACGCGAACAGGACGACAGCCGAGATAATCAGATGGATGACCAGGCTCGACTCGTAGGCGCAAATCACCTTGCGGTTGTAGGACGAACGACGCGATGCGATGAGCGGAACGTGAATGGTCTGCAGGCACGCCGCCAGGGCAAAGACGACGTCAAGCGCGACGATCTGGGGAAGGATAAGTGGAATCTGCATCGTCACTCACCCGCCCGCGGCATCAAGACAATCATGCGCAACTGGCCGGGCTCGCCCTCAAGGCGATATGCCACGTTGCGCCCCTGCAGTGCGCTTTCGAGCCCGCGGGCCGCCGGCGTCTGCGACAAGTCTTCCTCGTCGTCGGAAAAGAGCGTGGCACGCAGCTCCACGCTGCACCGGTCATGGTCGCTCAGGTGATACATGAGCGCCGGATGGTCGGTGGTGTAGGCGAAGAACGCAAAATCGTACACGCAGTCATACAGCGCGCTTACTGTGCTGACGTGCATCGGGCGTCGTATGGCGATAATCGAGGCGCAGTCGACATCGATGGTGCGCAGGTCACTTGCCAGCTCGTTGGCGATCAGCTGGATGCGATCACGGTCAAAACCGCTCTCACCGTGCTGTGCCAGCGTGAGCGACCCCTTGCGCTTGCAATAGGCAACGAGCATCTTGGCGCACTGCAGCATGCGGTAACGCTCGTGCGAAGACGCCTCGTCGGTCATCGGCGGCAGCGAGCTCAGCAGGTCGTACATCTCTTCGAGCGCGCGGGCAAGCGCCTGGTCCACGTCTTGGACCAGCAAGGCCTCGGCCTCTTGGTCTGCCAGATGCGTCTTAAGGTCGTAGTCGGCCGTGAGCAGTTCGTTTTGGCGCTGCAGCTCCATGCGACGATGCGCCAGCTCGCGGTTGAGCTCGTTGAGTTCCGACACGTCCTGGGCAAGCAGGGCCGATCCGCCCAACAGCGGAAAGGCGCGATACATCACATCGGGATCAGGCGCCACGGCAAAGGCGTGGGCATGCCCATGCTCCTGGGCCCGCAGCTCCTCGCGTACGCCCTCTGGCGTTGGCTTTGACACCGGCGTGGCATAGACTTCCCGCAGGTCGCGCGTTAGAACTTTGAGGTCGGGCGGCAAGGTATCAAAGATGCCAGCGATGTCGTGATATGACGGGATGACGCCGCAATCGAGGCAGATCTCCATCGTCACCACGCACAGCACGCAGTAGACGAGCGAAAAGTTGAGTTTCCACGCCCAAGGCATGCGCAGGGCGTATGAGATGGCAAAGAACGCGCCGCCCAGCAGCACGAGTGCCGCCGTGCCCGAAAAGCGCTGGATACGATAGGACGAGGACCGACCCACCAAAATGAAGAAGGCGACAAAGTTAAAGGCCGTCCACACTAAGACGGCGAAATAGCCCCAGCCGTACGTGTAGTCGTTGCTCCAGGTGTCACTTGCGCGGTCAAAGTGGAATACCTGCCGGTGGAAATCGTTGGTGAGCACAAATCCGATAAGTAGGATGGCCACGATCCACAGAATGCTGCGGTAACGGCGGCCCGTACGATGTTGCTCCAGGCCCGCCAGACGCAGACCGCAGAGTTGGTAGAGCAGTGGAACGAGTGTCATAGGCACGTAGTACAGGTACCACAGCACGGTAGCATAGAACGGAGTGAACGATTTGTACTTGAGGATGACCTCGATCATCCACAGGGCGCAGATGGTGGCGATGGCAACCAGGCGGCGGCGTAGCACATAGTCCAAACAGCGTAGGTAAACCAGCACGCCCCAGATCGAAAATGCGATTGCAGCGACAAGCAGCGGAATCGAGCTCGAGTGAACGAGCGCATCCACGACCTCTTCGGACACCTCGCTATAGACGGGTGCGGTGTTGGAAAGCTTGGGGTCGGAGGCGAACAGCGCCGGCAAGGCAGCCAATAGTATAAGGAACAGCGCAGTGATGGCGCCGGCGATAGCGAAGACGCGGTGGCGGTATACGCGATGCGTTATGCCAACAAGGAATCGCGGCATGGCGAAGAGCGTGCCGCCCCTAGGATCCGCCACGGGTGCGGATCGGGCGGCCGCGTGGCCGATATGTCGCTCGCGGGTACCCATAGTGCTTTTAGTGTACCGACAGATGGATCAAAAAAGCGGGCCGCATGTCCCAAAATCCGCAGACGGCAAGGTGCCCGGCAAGCATTAACTGCTCGCCGGGCGCCTTGGTCAGAAGGCTATGAAGTTGAGTGTCTCAGCTTCCTTAGGACAGGTCCTCACCATTAGAAGCGATAACCTTCTTGTACCAGTCGAAGCTCTTCTTCTTGGAGCGCTTGAGGGTACCGTTGCCGGCGTCGTCGCGATCCACATAGATAAAGCCGTAGCGCTTGGACATCTCGCCCGTGCCGGCCGAGACCAAGTCGATCGGGCCCCAGGTAGTGTAGCCCAGCAGGTCAACGCCGTCCTCGGTCACCGCGTCGCGCATCGCGGCGATATGCTGGCGCAGGTAGTCGATACGGTAGTCGTCGTTGATGGAACCACCCTCTTCGACAACATCCTTGGCACCCAGACCGTTCTCAACCACAAACAGCGGCTTCTGATAACGGTCGTACAGGTCGTTAAGGGTGATGCGGAAGCCCAGCGGATCGATGGCCCAGCCCCACTGACTCTCCTGCAGGTAGGGATTCTTGGCGCCGGCGAAGGCGTTACCCTGGGTGCGCTCGACATCGGGGTTGTCGGCACCGGCAGAGCAGCGGGTGCTGTAGTAGCTAAAGCTGATGAAGTCGACGGTGTTGGCGGCCAGAATCTCACGGTCCTCGTCGGTCATACCCACATCGATGCCCAAGCGCTCGAGCTTCTTGACGGCATAGGCCGGGTAGTAGCCGCGGCTCTGGACGTCGACGAAGAAGTAATTGTCCTGATTGTCGAGCTGCGCCTGGCGCACATCGCCCGGACGGCAGCTATAGGGGTAGTAGCTACCTGCGGCGAGCATGCAGCCAATCTTGACCTCGGGGTCGATCTCGTGGGCGATCTTGGTTGCCCAAGCGCTGGCGACGAGCTCGTTGTGGGCGGCCAGGTACTCGACAGCCTCCTTGTTCTCGCCCTCCTCAAAGACCAGACCGGCACCCATAAACGGCAGCTGCAAGATCATATTGATCTCGTTGAAGGTAAGCCAGTACTTCACCAGACCCTTGTAGCGGGTAAAGATCGTGGTCGCGAGGTTCTTGTAGAAGTCGATGAGCTTGCGGTTGCGCCAGCCGCCGTACTCCTTGATGAGGTGAATCGGGCAGTCGAAGTGCGTGATGGTCACGAGTGGCTCGATGCCGTGCGCCTGGCACTCGCGGAATACGTCCTCGTAGAAGGCCAGGCCGGCCTCGTTGGGCTCGGCCTCGTCACCGTTGGGGAAAATGCGGGTCCAAGCCAGGCTCATGCGGAAGGTCTTAAAGCCCATCTCGGCAAAGAGGGCGATGTCCTCCTTGTAATGGTGATAGAAATCGATGCCGGTCTGCGCGGGATAGTAATAGCCGTCCTCGAAGTCGAGCATCTTGCGCTGGCCGGAGACCACCGCATAGCGCTCGGGGCCGTGCGGAGCCACGTCCACGTTGGCCAGGCCGCGGCCGTCCACGTTGTAGGCGCCCTCGCACTGGTTAGCAGCCGTCGCGCCGCCCCACAGGAAGTCATTACGGAAAGCCATGCATCGATCCTTTCATACGCTGTTGTCATAGGCTCAGTATCCCTACAAACAACGCGTCGCTCAACGGCAACGACGCAGGCCGATACTTCTTTTCACGCGCGGGTGCTCGGCAGCCGCCCCGTCTGACACTTTTTGATACCCGCCTGCCCAAACCACCAACCGCCACAAAGGGGACAGGCACCTTTGTGGTGGTTTGGGCAGGTTTGTCTCGATCTGTAACAGTTAGGCAGCCAAAACCGGGCCTGGTGTTACAGATCGAGATTTTTCGGGCAGCCCCTGCAGTTTGTCTAAATCTGTAACAGGTAGAGACGATTTAGCCCGCTAGATGTTACAGATCGAAACAGAAGATTCTAGTCGCAGGCGATGTCGAGGTTCTTGCCGATGAGGTCCACGCAGCCGCCCTCTCCGGCGGGATATTTGACTGAATAGGAAAGAAAGGAAAAAATAGGAAAAAAAGGAAAGGAGACTTATGACTGAAACCATCTTCTCCCCCTCATTTGGAAATCGCCCGTCCTATCTGGTGGGGCGCGGGAACGTGATTTCGACATTCATCTCCGGTCTTGAGCAGGAGCCGGGCAATCGCGACCGAGCCATGCCTGTCTCTTATACACATCTGACGCTGCCGACGAAGCTA
>USPH01000107.1 GCA_900556515.1 uncultured Collinsella sp. | reverse complement strand
CGCGAGCCATCATGATGTCGAGCAGCGAGCCCATAACGCGAGCGGTGTCGCCCAGGGACTCGTGACCGCCGAGCTGGATGGTGCCAGGGCCATAGAACTGAGCATGGCCGCCGAGGTCGGTCATAGCGGTCTCGAAGGAAAGACGAGTGCGGGTGGAGACCTGCTGGAAGATCATGCCAAGGCTCTTGTTGCGGAGCAGGTGCGGATAATAACCGTCAACCTTGATGGCCTTCTTCATTGCCAGACCAAGATCCTCGATAGCCAGGATCTGCTCTTTGGTGAAGTCGTTGGTGTCGATGAAATCCTTAGGCAGTGCCATGTCGATTTCCTTTCCGCCGGTCTTGCCGACTATTACTATGAGGCGCTCGAACATCACGCCTCGTGTTGACAAGACCATCATTCACCCGTATGCAATTTTTACCTAGTTTATTCGGGATTAAAGACCGTTCATGGAGTTACACCCCCTCTAAACCAATATAAACCCGCAGGTCAAGAGTTTACAGGGGGTTTACCATCTAGAACCGCGAACGGTATACGGCTATGCTGTATCTCGGCGCCTAATCCGCAATGAAACGAAGGGTTGAGACGTCTATATCCCACAAGGTATACAGAGCTCGGCCATAGAATAAATGAGATGGGACGGTGACAGATGAACACCCTGATGTTCTTCTATACCCTAGCGATACTCGTGATCTGTATTGTGACGACGGTGCTCTCGCTTGCCGCCTATGCCTCGTCTCGTCGACGCTTCTTTATCTATGGCAGCGGCGTATTTATCTGCTATGCCATCGAGATGACCGAGATTTTCTTTTTTGAATACACGCTGCAAAACCAGAGTTTTCCAGCCAGCGACTATTACTCAATTACCATGCCTGTGTTGCGGACCTTTGTGGCGACCGCTTCGCAGGCTTTTATTTGGCTCATTGCCATGGATTTGCTCGACAAGCATTCAAAAAAGCAGTTTGTCATTCCCGTCGCAACGTTCTTGCTGAGCGAGCTGCTGATTATCGTCGCTGTCCCCTACGGCCCCATTCATCAATGGCTCTACTACACGATGCGTCAGGTATTCCTTGTTTTCGTGGGGCTATATATCTTTTGGACGGCACGCAAGAGCACGCAAGTCGAGCTGAAGGCACGCGTTAACAACCAACGAAAGCACCTGATTATCGGCGCTATTCTGGTCGGTTGCATCGTTGCCGAGGATTTCTACAACATTCTGATTGTCCCCATGAGTCTGGCGCCCTCTTGGCTGCAACTATATCTGTCCGAGCGCAACTTTAGCGAAAACGTCTTTGCCTGCTACTTTGCGATTCTGCTGATCATCTACTCCTACCACGTGCTTTCAATCCGCATGCAGGAGGCGCCCGAGGAAAAGAACGTCAGCGATCTTGATCGACACATCGAAGAGCAGATGCCCTTCTATCGCAACGCCTACAAGCTCTCCAACCGTGAGACCGAAGTTATGCGTCTGGTCGTACTGGGCAAATCGAACCAAGAGATCGCTGACGAGCTATTCCTTGCCGTGGGCACCGTCAAGACCCACATCCACAACATCCTGGCCAAAACCGAACAGCAAAACCGCATGACGCTCATCCTCCACTTTTGGAAGCGATAACCTGCCAAAAAGGGACAGGTTTATTTTGGCAGGTTTTATCTGGGCAAACGCCAAAAACCGCCGCGAGGGAGCTACTTTCCCTCGCGGCGGTTTTCTAGCAGTAAAACCAAGTGAGTAGGCTTTTGGCGGGATGCCGAGCACACCTCAAAACGCCACAGCCCTGACCTGCGATTTTATTGAGCACTTGCCGCGATGTGCTCGGCAGATCCAAAAAAGCCTACTCACTTGCATCTGAGATGCTTTAGATACGCAAAATACCGCCGCGAAGGGAGCTGGACTCCCTTCGCGGCGGTTATTCGCTCTGATTTTGCGACGGTTTTGCCCGCTTGTTACTCGCTGTAGCGGGTGGCGATGGCGGCTTGTACCATGCCGGTGCTCATGAGGTACGTTACCAGGAAGTAACCACCATAGGCTGCCAGGAAGATCGCGCAGGTGAGGCCCACGGTGCCGCCTATGCTCATGTTGCCGAACGTGCTCACCAGCTCGATGATCACCTTGAGCGCCACAAAGGAGTGAGCCAGCCCCACTGCCAGCGGGAACAGGAAGAATACCGCTTGCTGCGCCATCACCGAATGGCGAATCTGGCGGTCGTCACAGCCGATCTGTGCCAGCACACGATAGTTGCGGCTGCCGTCGGCCACATTGGAGAGCTGCTGGATCGACAGTATCGCCGCGCACGCAACGACCAGAACAAAGCCAATGTAGATAGCCAGATAGCTAATCATGCCGTTCATTTGCGCTGCCTGCGTGTACATCTCGGAGCGTGTGATGAAGATTCCCCACGACCCCGGCTCCTTGCCGTCAACGAGCAGATTGTCGAGCACCGTATATTTAATGCTCTCGTCTGCCTCGGTCGCATCCATCCCCTGTTTGTAGTTAACGAGCAGGCTACTGGAATACGGCTGCAGATTAAGTTGGGACAACAGCTCGTCGGCAACGACGACGGTACCCGGATTACTGCTCATCGCCGAGTTGGCGATGGCCGCCGTGTCCTTGTCCGACTTATCGGTTGCGGGCTTGAGCTCATGCCCGCCCAAGGTGAGGGTATGGCCGCCGGCCATGTATTTGGTGTACAGGTCGCCCAGATCACCGCCCATATCACACGTAAGCAAGTACTGGTCGAGGCCAATGCTCACCGGCTCCTCGCCCATCATCTGGCGCAGTTTGTTGTACTGGCTCGCCGGCGTCACAAACAGGCCCATCGTATCGGCATTGCTACCCCCGAACGCCCTGGGAAGCTTTTCGCCCATGGTCTTGCACATCTCACTTGGAGTCACCGAAGGATCCGAGCCGCCAAGCGGGTAACTCAGATACGAATCGATCTGCACATGCTCACCGGCAACATCGGCGATACTGACCTTCTTGCCGGTCTCGTCGTTGTTGTCCGCCGACTTGCCCTTGCGATCGCCGTGCCATGGATCGCCGTGCCATGCGGAGTACAAATCGACCGCACTATCGGCCAGCACCATGCGATCGGCCTCAGACGGATTGACGTACTCCTTGTAGTAGTCGAGCGTTTCGGGCGTGTAATAGATATACGTCTGCGACATATCGGCCGGCGTATAGCGCTCCAGATTCTCATTCATCACGTTGGCGATCGACATACCGCAGGTCACCGAGGTGATGGCGAGGAACAGAATCATCGCGATGACGCCCATCGAAAAGCACACCGTATTGACCTTGGACGAAAGCTGACGCACGGTAAACATATTGAGGCCGCGCCAATACACGCTGCGCAAGCTCTGCAGCAGCTTGATAAGCATGCCCGAGAGTCCCCAGAACAGCGCAAAGGTGCCCACGGTAACCATAGCGGTCGTAATGCCAAACTGGCTCATGGCCTCTTGCAGCTTGCTGTCCGTCGCGGTTAGCGGGAACCCATCGCGTAGCAGACGGTAATAGGCCACACCCACCAGCACCACGCCCACGGCAAAGATGGCAATCGCGATCCAGGGGTTGCGTGTCTTGATGCTCTCGTTGCGACGCTCGGCACCCATGAGCTCAATGAGCTTAGTGCGACGCACGGCGCGAAGGTTCAGCAGTAGCGTGAGCACAAACATTACGAGCATGCAGGCAAGGGTCAGATTGAACGCATGCACCGAGAAAAAGAAGTGGAAATTGGCAATCTGTGTCTTAAAGAGCGAGGCCGTAAAGAACGTCATGAGCTGGGAGAGTCCCATACCCAGCACAATGCCGGCGACAAAGGCCACGACCGATACTATCACGGTCTCGAGCGCCATGATCGTGGCGACGCGCCCGCGCCCCATGCCGAGCACCTGGTACAGGCCAAACTCCTTCTTGCGGCGTTTCATGATGAAGTTATTGGCGTACACCATCAAAAAGGCCATGACACCGGCCAAAAAGTACGTCAGGTCGCCGAGCATGCTGCCCATAACCTGCGCCAAGCCCTCTTCATCGATTCCGGCGATGTCGACCTGCATCGAGATGGTGTTAAAAGCATAGAAGACCGTGACGCCCAGGGTGAGCGTCAAAAGGTAGACGAGGTAGTCGCGGCCGGCGCGGCGGACGTTACCCCAAGCGAGTTTACAGAGCATCGGAGCCCTCACCGCCCATCATGGCAACGACCTCCATAATGCGGTCGAAGAACTCTCGGCGGTCGGTGTCGCCGCGGCGCAGCTCGGTGAAGATCTTGCCGTCGCGAATGAACAGCACACGGCTCGTGTAGCTGGCGGCAAAGCTGTCGTGCGTGACCATGAGCACGGTGGCGCGCAGGCGGCGATTGAGGGCCTCCAGGCTCTCGAGCAGCAGACGGGCGCTCTTGGAATCGAGGGCGCCGGTGGGCTCGTCGGCCATGATCATGGTGGGATCGGTTACGAGCGCGCGAGCCGCGGCAACGCGCTGCTGCTGACCGCCGGACATCTGGTAGGGATACTTGTCGAGCACCTGACTGATGGAGAGGCGCGCTGCCACATCCTGCACGCGGGTTGAGATCTCTACCGAGTTTGTGCGGGCGATGGTGAGCGGCAGGGCGATGTTCTCGCGGGCCGTGAGCGTGTCCAGCAGGTTGGAATCCTGGAAGATGAAGCCCAGCTGCTCGCGGCGGAACTTCGCGAGCTTGGCGGCCTTCATGCGCGTGACGTCCGCACCGTTCACGACCACGCTTCCGCTCGTGGCGGAGTCGATCGTGGAGACGCAGTTGAGCAGCGTCGACTTGCCGGAACCCGACGCGCCCATGATGCCCACGAACTCGCCTTTGCCCACGGTAAAGGACACGTCCTTCAGGGCGCGCGTCACGTTGCCGCGTGCGCCGTAGACCTTCTCGAGGTGCACGACCTCCAGGACGGGCGTGCCGATGGCGCTGCCGACCGCCGCGCCGCCCGTGCGGACCGGACCGGTCGCGGGCACATCGGACGCGGAGCGCGCATGGGCGCCCGCCACCTGGCGGCCGCTCGCGGCGACCATGGGGTTGATCGGGGATGCTTCGTTCATGTTCGTCTCGTTTCTCTTCAAGGTGTCCCTATTGCAGTATGCCGAAATCCAACGACGCGCGATCAGTGCTTGCACGTCGACAGGAGCCAGATCATGCCGATCGACAGCGCGGCCATGATGAACAGGGAGAGCACCATCTCGACTGCGCTCATGCCCGCCCCGGACTGCTCCGGTGCGACGTCGTACGGGCTGTATCCCAGTCGACGTCCATCCATGTACTCATTCGTTGCCTTCATGGCAATCACCTCCTGACCGTATAGTCTCAAGAGCCGCCTTTGGCTGCCATCGATTTGCCTTACACCGTCCTTGCGCTTTT
>USPH01000106.1 GCA_900556515.1 uncultured Collinsella sp. | reverse complement strand
AACATCGTTGGCTGCGTGCTTGCAGTGACCAATGGCGACCTTTCCGGTTTCCATTTTTCGGTTTGGGGCGTCACGTCGGGCGTGATTGCAGGCCTTTGTGGTGCGTCGCTCGCGGTGTTTAGCCGGATAGCAACCAAGACGGTCCACCCGCTGGCTGTCACGTTTTGGGGCTTTGTTTTTGGCGGTGCGGTTATGGCGGCTATCGCGGCTCCGTGGCCGGATGTCGCCGCGGCAATGTCGCCACAGCTGCTGCTGCTGTTCCTTGGCTTTGGACTCATCCCCACAGCTGTGGCCTACATCTTATATATGCAGGGTCTGTCCATGGGGCTCGAGACATCGAAAGTTCCCGTCGTAATGTCATTCGAGACGGTCGTCACCGTACTGTTGGGCATTGGTGTCTACGCCGAGCCCGCCGGCGCGATCAAAGTCCTGGGCATCGTGCTGGTGCTCGCGTCCATCCTGATTATGAATACCGACTTCTCTAAGCTGCGCAACAGCGTGTTTGTCGGTCATGTCATTGAGAGCATGACCTTTAAGCCCAACGCGTGGTGGACGGAGAAATCGCAGGACATGGATCTGTTTAAGGAACGCACCGGCATTGCGCTGGAACCCACCGTGCAGGAAAGCCCCTGGTACTTCGTGCGATAGAGGATTGTGTGCGGCGTCTGACCTGGGGTTATCCAGCCAGCGCCTGCCTATCCAGCCCCAACGTTTCAAGTACGTTAAACCCGTCAACGGTCGATTTTCACCCGCGAACGGTCTTTATACTAATTAGCAATATAAGCAACGTATAAGACGTTATAATGACCATAACGAAAAGGAGGAGGCAAGATGAATCAGATCATTCTCGCATCTCATGGCGGCCTGGCCGCAGGCGCCAAAGACACGCTCGAGATGGTTCTCGGCGACGTGTCGAACGTCCACGTCGTGTCGCTTGCTCGTGACGACAAGGAGCCCATCACCAATAAGGTGGACGCCCTGATCGCCACGTTCAACGCGGACGACACCGTCTATGTGCTGACCGATATGCTCGGCAGCTCGGTCAACAACAACATGGTCGAGCTTTCCAAGAACGGCACGAAGTTCACGGTAATCAGCGGTTTCAACATCCCGCTGGCGCTCACGCTCGCTATGAGCCCCGTCCCCGTCAAGGGTGCCGAGCTCGCAGCCCTCATCAACGAGGCCCGCACCGGTCTGACCAACCCCAACGCACCGGTCGAGGCTGCCGCGGCTCCCGCCAAGAAGGCCAAGGCGCCCCGTCACAGCTCCGGTCCCGCCAAGATCGTCCTCGCACGTCTTGACTACCGTCTGCTGCACGGCCAGGTCGTCTTTACCTGGACCACCAAGGTTCAGGCCGAGCGCATCATCGTCGTCGACAACGCTGCCGCCAACGATGACATCAAGAAGGGCGCTCTTAAGCTGGCCAAGCCCCAGGGCGTGCGCCTGAACGTCTTCACCGTCGAGCGTGCCCTCGCCAAGATGGACAAGCTCAACACCCTCGGCGAGCGCGTCATGTTCGTCTTTGGCAACACGGCCGAGATGCTGCAGTTCTGCCAGGGCTACAAGCTCGACGCCATCAACCTGGGCGCCACCGCCAACCACGACGGCGCCGATCAGGTCGGCGGCAAGGACAGCTCCGTCTTCCTCGACGCCACCCAGAAGGCCGACGTCAACCAGCTGCTCGACATGGGCATCAAGCTCTATGTCCAGCAGACCCCTACGTATCAGAGCGTCGACATCGACGCCAAGCTGTAATCAACCAGGCTTTTGCCTGACTGAAAGGAGAAGGGTATGAATACGTTCATCAGTGCGGTGCTCGTCGGCCTCGTCGGCGTGTTCTGCATGTGGGACTCCCGCCTGCTCGGTCGTCTTAACTTCGAGCAGCCCCTCGTTGGCGCTACGCTCGTCGGTCTGCTGCTGGGCGATGTGCCCACCGGCCTTGCCGTCGGTGCCGCCGTCGAGCTCGTGTCCATGGGCCTGGTGCAGGTCGGCGCCGCCGTTCCGCCCGATATGGTCCTGGGCGGCATCGTGGCCGCTGCCTTTGCGTGCCTGACCGATGCTTCTGCCGAGACCGCCATGACGATCGCCATCCCGGTCGCCGTCCTGGGTCAGCTCCTCGGCATCGTGTTCCGTTCCATCATCGCCGCCCTCACCCATGTGGCAGATAGCGCGATCGATAACGGAAAGTTCAAGACCGCCTACCGTATGCACATCTGCGCCGGCTCCGGTCTGTACGCCATCATGTACTTCCTGCCGATCTTCCTCGCCGTCTTTGTTGGCACCGACCTGGTTCAGGCCATCGTCAACATGGTTCCCGAGTGGCTGTCCACTGGTCTTAACGTTTCGACCAAGATCATGACCGCCTACGGCTTGGCCCTGCTGCTCACCATGATGATCAAGAAGGGCATGACCCCGTTCCTGTTCATCGGTTTCCTGCTCGCCGCCTTCCTCAACCTGTCCGTCATCGCGGTCGCTCTGATCGGTGTGTGCCTGGCTATCGTCTTCATGGGCTTCAAGTTCAACGGTTCCCATGCAGCTGCCGGTGTCGATTCCGACTACGATCCGCTCGAAGACGACGAAGACTAAGGAGGAACACACTATGGCAACCGCAACCAAGGACGTGTCCCTGAACAAGAAGGTCAGCCAGTTCTTCTGGCGCTCCTGGGCCATCCAGGCCTCTTGGAACTACGAGCGTCAGATGAACATGGGCTTCCTCTACGGCATGGTTCCCACGCTCGATCGCCTCTATCCGGACGAGTCCGACCCCAAGCAGCTCGCTGCTAAGAAAGAGGCTTACCACCGTCACATGGCGTTCTACAACTGCACCCCGCAGACGAGCGCTTTCATCCTGGGCCTCTCCGCCTCCATGGAGGAGGAGTACGCCAAGGATCCCGAGAACTTCGATCCCGATTCGATCAACGCGGTCAAGACCTCCCTCATGGGTCCGCTTTCCGGCATCGGTGACTCCTTCTTCCAGGGCACCATCCGCGTTATCGCCTTTGGCCTGGGCGTTCAGCTGGCTCAGCAGGGCTCCATCATGGGCCCGATCCTGGCCATGCTCATCTCCATCGTCCCCTCTGTGCTGATCACCTGGTTCGCAGCCAAGATGGGCTATCAGGGCGGCCACGAGTACCTGAGCAAGCTTCAGGGCGGCGACCTCATGGAAAAGCTCATGTATGTCTGCGGCATCGTGGGTCTTATGTCCGTGGGCGGCATGATCGCTACGCTGATTGGCGCCACCACCCCGCTGCAGTTCGCTGAGGGCACCGTCGTTATCCAGGACATCCTGGACGGCATGATGCCCCAGATGATCTCCCTTGGCCTCACTGGCCTTATGTACTGGCTCATCAAGAAGAACGTCAACACCGGTTGGCTTCTCGTGATCGCCATCGTGGGCGGCATCGCCCTCTCCGCGGCCGGCATCCTGGCCTAGTCGCGACCAAGCGTCTAACCGCTTTCCCCCGGGGGCCTGCCTGGCATCCCATACCCCAGGCAGGCTTCCATCCCCAAAATGCGACAATGGGACAGTCCCTTTGTCGCATCCTCAACGGGCCGGCGACTCGGTCCAAATCACGGTAACCCTGCGAGCGCCCGGCAATGTGGCGCCGCAAAAATCGAAAGGAATGTGTCAGATGTACGAGATCGACCTTAACCTCCCTAAGCAGATCGTCGCTGACGTCCTGTCCAACCACGAGATCCACAGTGTCGCCTTCGTCGGCTGCGGTGCTTCCATGTCCGACCTGTACCCCGCCAAGTACTTCCTGGCCAACAACACGGACAAACTGAACGTTCAGATCTTCACCGCTAACGAGTTCAACTACGACACGCCTTCCTGGGTCAACGAGCACACCTTCGTGATCACCTGCTCCCTCGGTGGCTCCACGCCCGAGACCGTCGAGGCCAACAAGACCGCCAAGAAGCACAACTGCCCGGTCGTCTCCCTCACCAACAAGGCTGGCTCCGCTCTGACCGTCGACGCCGACCACGTCATCGTCCACGGCTTCCACGCCAACTATGCCGCCAAGGCCGAGAAGCCTGGCTACGCCATCGCTCTCGCTCTCGAGATCCTTCAGCAGACCGAGGGCTATGATCACTACGAGGATATGATCACCGGCCTCACCAACATCTTCGACCTGTGCGAGAACGCCGCTCAGCACTGCACGAAGCTTGCCAAGAAGTTCGCTGAGGACTTCAAGGACGACAAGATGATCTACTTCATGGCTTCCGGTGCCTCCGAGAAGATGGCCTACTCTCACGCCGCCTTCCTGTTCACCGAGATGCAGTGGATCGACGCCGCCGCCTACAACACCGGCGAGTACTTCCACGGCCCGTTCGAGGTTTCCACCGAGGGTAAGCCCTACGTCTTCTTCATGTCCGATGGTGCTACCCGTCCGATGGACGCCCGCGCCCTCACCTTCCTTGAGCGCATGGGCGCCAAGGTCGCTCTGATCGACTCCAAGGACTACGGTCTGGCCGACGCCGTGCCGGCGAGCGTCATCACCTACTTCAACCCGCTGCTGCACCTCGCCGTTATGCGCGAGTACGGCAACCAGATCGCCGAGGCCCGTCAGCACCCGCTGACCATGCGTCGCTACATGTGGAAGCTTTCCTACTAATCACAAGTAAGTAAACCTTACGGGTTGATTGAGAGGGGATGGGGTTTGCGCCCCGTCCCCTTTTTTTGCTTTGGGGAGGGCGTGCCCGTTGCGCTGTAAAACCCCAGATAAAACCTACCAAAATAAACCTGTCCCTTTTTGGCAGGTGGGAGGAGATGCGTATGATCAAGGCAGTGCTGTTTGATATGGACGGTGTGCTGGTCGATACCGAGTGGTTCTACAACCGTCGTCGCGTGGCGTTTATGGAGGAGAAGGGCTTCCACTTTGACGAGATCCCCGATCTTTCGGGGTCTAACGAGCCTGCCATTTGGGAGGCGCTGGTGCCCGACGATGTTGAACTGCGCGAGCGCCTGCGCGTTGAATACAAGCAGGTCTATAGCCCGGACCATCCCGTTCCGTATGCCGAGCTGCTTAACGAGCAGACGGCGCCGGTAATGCGTGCGCTGCGCGCGCGTGGTGTGAAGTGCGCCATCGCGAGCTCGTCCTACCGTGAGCTTATCGACGAGTTGGTGGAGATTGCCGACATTGCCGACGTGCTGGACTACACCATCAGCGGCCACGAGTGCAGCGCGTTTAAGCCCGACCCCGAGATCTACCAGCGCGCCATGGAGGCGCTGGGCGTGGAGCCCGCTGAGTGCCTGGTGATCGAGGACTCGCCCATGGGCATCGAGGCCGGCAAGCGCTCCGGTGCCCACGTCCTGGCGCTGCGTCCGCACGAGGGCGTCAACCTCGATCAATCGCGAGCCGATGCCGTTATTGATAATCTGACCGACATTTTGGCCGCTTTGTAGTGTCAATCCGCCGCGAGAAGCACGGGTTCAAACGTTTTTTGCGGTG
>USPH01000105.1 GCA_900556515.1 uncultured Collinsella sp. | reverse complement strand
GCGCATACACGCCAATGTCGAGCATGGCGCCACCGGCAAGGCTACGGTTGTAGAAGCGGTTGGTCAGGTCGCCGTACTCCTTATAGCTGCCAAAGTTGAGCTGAGCGAGATTCATGCGGCCGAACTCGCCGACATCCATGCGACGACGCAGCTCCTGATACAAGGGCATGTGAAGCACCGTGGTGGCGTCCATAAGGACCACGTTGTGCTCGTCGGCAATGGCGCGGGCCTCGTCAAGCTCGGCGGAATTGAGGGTAATGGCCTTCTCGCAGAGCACGTGCTTGCCAGCTGCCAGAGCGGCTCGCAGATAGGTGATATGCGTGTTGTGCGGCGTGGTGATATAGACTGCGTCAATGTCCGGATCGGCGTAGAGATCCTCGACCGTGCCATAGACCTTCTCAACGCCATACTGCTCTGCAAAAGCCTGAGCCTTGGACAGCGTGCGGTTGGCAACGCCCGCGAGCTTTCGGCCGGCAAGGGCGAGAGACTGAGCCATCTGGTTGGCGATAACGCCACACCCAATTACAGCCCAACGAAGCTCGGGAGCCGTAAAGATGTCGTTTGGGAACGGCTGATTCTGGACCGAAGCAAACGCCGCCTTTGCGGCTGCCTCGGCGTCGAGTGGAGCCTGCTTGGAATCTGCCATTATGTGTCTCCTGTGTCATAGAACGTCTTGCATTTCTGACAGCTCTATATTCGCACAAACACGCGCGTTTGTGCGCGTTTTTGCGTATCTCACCGCTAAACGGTCATTATTGCCCCGTAAACGGCGCATATATACGCATAGGTGCGTAATTAAACGCAATCTAACGCGCATAAACGCGCACACAAGCAATTTATACAGCACGACCCGCTCATTTATGCTTACCCAGTTAGGGTACTCATTTAAGTCTGTCCCAAATGAGTGGGGATAGAAAAAGGCCCGGGTGCCGTGGCATCCGGGCCTTTGCTAGCAACTTGATGTTGCGGGCAGCTTAGAACTTGTGGCCGCACTTCTTGCAGACGCGCAGCTTGTTCTTGCCGTCCTTCTCGTGACCGACGCGGGTAACCTTACCGCACTCGGGGCAAACGAGATTGACGTTGGAGGCGTCGATAGGAGCCTCCTGCGAAACGATGCCGCCCTGCTGGTTGGCAGCGTTGGGCTTGACGGCCTTCTTGACGACCGAAACGCCCTCGACAACGACCTTGTTCTCGGCGGGGAGAGCACGCAGGACAACGCCCTGCTTGCCGCGATCCTTACCAGAGAGAACCTGGACCTTATCGCCCTTCTTGATATACATATATCTCCCCTAACTACAGGGTCTCGGGAGCGAGCGAGACGATCTTCATGTACTTCTTGTCACGAAGCTCGCGAGCGACGGGCCCGAAGATACGGGTGCCGACGGGCGAACCATCGTTGTTGATGACAACGCAGGCGTTCTCATCAAAGCGAATGTAGGAGCCATCCTTGCGGCGGATCTCCTTAACGGTGCGAACGACGACGCAACGGACAACGTCCTTCTTCTTGACGTTGGCGCCAGGGGTAGCCTCCTGGACAGCACCGATGAACACATCGCCGATGCCTGCATAACGACGCTTGGAACCGCCAAGCACCTTGATGCAGCGAATCTTGCGAGCGCCGGAGTTGTCGGCGACGTTCAGCATGGTTTGCATCTGAATCATGGTAGATGTTCCTCCGAACTAAGAACCGAAGAGAGGTGCGCTGCCTTTATACGGCCTGTGGTATGCAAGCCAGGCATACGCACATCTTCGGAAACGTACAAGTCGTAAGAGCGACTGCTTATTTAGCGCGCTCGACGACCTCGATGAGGCGCCAACGCTTCATCTTGGACATAGGACGGGTCTCCATAACGCGGACGGTGTCGCCCACGCCAGCTGTGCACTCCTCGTCGTGAGCGTGCAGCTTCTTGGAGCTGGTCATCATCTTGCCGTACTTGGGGTGACGCTTGCGCTCGGTGATGGTGACAACAATGGTCTTGGCACCGGAGACGGAGGTAACGACACCCGTACGGACCTTACGCGAGTTACGCGAATCAGTCATGTTCTCTCCTTAGGTCCTACTCGGCGACAGCGGACTTCTCCGCTGCGATCTCGCGGGCGCGCTGCTCCGTGAGGACGCGAGCGATGTCCTTCTTCACGGTGTTGACGCGAGCGGTGTTGTCCAGCTGGCTGGTGGCCATCTGGAAACGAAGGTTAAAGAGCTCGGCGCGCATTTCCTTCAGCTTCTCAACGAGCTGAGCGTCCGAGAGCTCACGAATCTCTGCGGGCTTCATTAGTTCTCCTCCTTGGCGGCGGCGGCGTCCTCAGCAGCCCACTTGGCCTCGAGAGCGGCCTCCTCAGCCATCTCCTTCTCGATGCGCTGCTCAGCGTTCTTAGCAGCAACAATCTTGGTCTTGATGGGGAGCTTGTGCTGCGCAAGACGCAGAGCCTCGCGAGCGACCTCCTCGGGAACACCCTTGACCTCGAACATGATGCGGCCGGGCTTGACGACGGCCACCCACTCCTCGGGGTTACCCTTACCAGAACCCATGCGAGTCTCGGCAGGCTTCTTGGTGATGGGCTTATCGGGGAAGATCGTGATGTAGACACGACCGCCACGCTTCATGTAGCGGGTCATGGCAATACGAGCGGCCTCGATCTGGCGGTTGGTGATCCAATGGGCCTCGAGAGCCTGGATACCAAACTCGCCGAAATGCAGCTCGGTATTACCCTTGGCCTGGCCCTTCATGGAGCCACGCTGCACCTTGCGGTGAAGAATACGCTTAGGGGCAAGCACTACTGACCCCTCCTCTCGGAGTTACGACGACGAGGACGGGAAGAGCCCTCGAGTGCAGGGTTGGGAACAGGCTGGCCCGGGAGCTTCTCGCCCAGGTAAATCCAGACCTTCACGCCGCAAGCGCCCATGGTGGTGCTGGCGACAGCCGTGCCGTAGTCGATCTTGGCACGGAGGGTGTGCAGAGGCACGCGACCCTCGCGGTACCACTCACGACGGCCCATCTCGGCACCGCCGAGACGACCGGAGCACTGGATACGGATGCCCTTAGCGCCGGCCTTGCGGGCGGACTGGACAGCCTTGCGCATAGCGCGACGGAAGGCAACGCGGCCCTCGAGCTGCTCGGCGATAGACTGAGCAACGAGGTTGGCGTCGAGCTCGGGGCGCTTGATCTCGACAACGTCGACGGAGAGCTGGCCCTTGGAGACGCCAGCGACCTTCTCGAGCTCGGTGCGGAGGGTATCGATCTCGGCACCCTTCTTACCGATGACAACGCCGGGGCGAGCGGTGAGGATAATGACCTTCACCTTGTCGCCAGCGCGCTCGATCTCGACGCGGGAGACAGCTGCGCGGGAAAGACGCTTCTCGAGGTACTTGCGGATCTCGAGATCGTTACCGAGGGTCTTAGCGTAATCCTTCTCTGCGAACCAGCGGGAGCGCCAGTTCTCGGTGATGCCAAGACGGAAGCCGGTGGGGTAGACTTTCTGACCCATACAGCTTTACGCCTCCTTTCGAGGAGCAACGACGACGGTGATGTGGGAAGTACGCTTCAGAATACGAGAAGCGGAACCCTTGGCGCGGGGACGGATGCGCTTAAGCGTCGGACCCTCGTCAACATAGGCAGCGGCGACAACCAGGTTGTCGGCACGCAGACCGTTGTTGTTCTCGGCGTTCGCAACGGCGGAACGGAGAACCTTCTCGACATCCACGGCGACGGCGCGGTCGCAGAAGTGGAGGATGTCGAAGGCCTGAGCGACAGGCTTGCGGCGGATCAGATCGACCACCAGGCGGGCCTTGCTGGGGGAAACACGCACGTACTTAGCGACGGCGCGAACCTCGGTGGCCTCAGTTTCAATAGACTTAGTTGCCATTTACGGTTAACCCCCTATTTGGCCTTGTGGCCACGGAACGTACGAGTCGGCGCGAACTCGCCGAGCTTGTGACCAACCATGGACTCGGTAACATACACGGGCACATGCTTGCGGCCGTCGTGGACGGCGATGGTGTGACCAACCATCTCGGGGAAGATGGTGGACGCGCGGGACCAGGTCTTCACGACGTCCTTCTTGCCAGCCTCGTTCATCGCGGTGATACGCGAGAGAAGGCGAGTCTCCACGAACGGGCCCTTTTTGAGACTTCTGCTCATAAGTGCTTTCTCCTAAAACTCGGTATCCGAAATTACTTCTTACGGCGACGAATGATGTGCTGGTTCGAGACCTTCTTCTTCTTGCGCGTACGAAGGCCCTTCGTCGGCTTACCCCAGGGGGTAACGGAGGGACGACCAGAGGTGTGGTTCTTGCCCTCGCCACCGCCGTGCGGGTGGTCGACAGGGTTCATGACGGTACCGCGGACGGTCGGGCGCACGTTCATGTGACGCTTACGGCCGGCCTTGCCGATGACGATGTTGGAGTGATCGGCGTTGCCGACCTCACCGACGGTGGCGCGGCAGGTAACGAGGATGCGGCGCATCTCGGAGGAAGGCATACGGACGATAGCGTACTTGCCCTCCTTACCCATCAGCTGGCAGGAGTTACCGGCGGAACGGGCGATAGCAGCGCCCTTGCCCGGCTGGAACTCGACGGCGTGGATGAGCGTACCGACGGGGATGTCGGCGAGGGGCAGAGCGTTGCCCGGCTTGATGTCGGCGTCAGAACCGGACATGATGGTCTGACCGACCTCGAGGCCCTTGGGGGCCAGGATGTAGCGCTTCTCACCGTCAGCGTAGTGCAGCAGAGCGATGCGAGCGGAACGGTTCGGGTCGTACTCGATCGTGGCAACCTTAGCGGGCACGCCGTCCTTGTTGCGCTTGAAGTCGATCACGCGGTAACGACGCTTCACGCCGCCGCCCTGGTGGCGGGTGGTGATGCGGCCGTTGTTGTTACGACCGGCCTTCTTGGGCAGGGGCTCGAGAAGAGACTTCTCGGGCTTGGTGCAGGTGATCTCGGAGAAGTCGGAGATCGTCTGCCAACGCCTACCAGCGGAGGTCGGCTTAAGGTGCTTTACAGCCATTACAATCCCTTTCAATAGGAATCCGTTAGCCATCGCAGACAGGGATTCGAGGTTCTGCCTCGGGTGCGATGACACCGGACGTATACACGGTTCCGGGCGTGTCCATTTTATACGCCCAAAACCTTGAGCTCCCGCCTCCCCTATTTGGGAGGCATGAGCTCACTCAACAGCAGCGAGTCTTAGGCCTGGTTGCCAAAGACCTCGATGGTGTCGCCCTCGGCCAGCGTGACGATGGCCTTCTTCCAAGAACGGGTCTTGCCGGCGACATAGCGCACGCGCTTGGTCTTGGGCTTGACCGTCAGGGTGTTCACGCGAACGACCTTGACGCCGAAGATCTCCTCGACAGCGTCCTTGATCTGATACTTGTTAGCATCCTTGGCGACCTCGAACGTGTACTTGTTCAGCTCCATGCCGGAGAAGGAACGCTCGGACACGATCGGACGGATGATGATCTCGTGGGCGGTCATTTATGCAAGCACCTCCCCGAAGTGAGCGGCGATGTCGGCGGGCATCAGCACAGCGTTATTGTTGACGAGAT
>USPH01000104.1 GCA_900556515.1 uncultured Collinsella sp. | reverse complement strand
CGAGATCTGCGCATGTCTCGTGGGCTCGGAGATGTGTATAAGAGACAGGCACGAGATCTACCTGGGCCGCTACCTGTTCTTTGGCGGTCTGGCCCTGCTGCAGGCGACGCTCGTGTGCGCGGGCGACATCCTGTTCTTTGGCATCCAGTGCGACAACCCGCTGCAGTTTGTGCTGGCGGGCTGGGTCGCGAGCCTCGTGTTCTCCAATATCGTCTACACGCTCACGGTGTCGTTTGGCGATATCGGCAAGGCGCTCGCCGTCGTGTTGCTGGTCATGCAGGTCGGCGGTTCGGGCGGTACGTTCCCCATCGAGATGACCGGCCCCGTGTTCCAGGCGATCTACCCGTTCCTGCCGTTCACCCACGGCATCAACGCCATGCATGCCGCCATGGCCGGTGCGTACCATATGGAGTACTGGATCGAGCTGGGCATCTTGGCAAGCTACTTGATTCCGTCGCTGGCCTTGGGCGTCGTCTTCCGCCGCCCGGTCATCAAGGCCAACGACTGGATTATCGAAAAGCTGGAATCAACCAAATTGATTTAGTGCAGCAATGTGGCGTTGACGAAACATCGAGGTTTACTTTGCTGACGCTTTAGCGGGCTGGATTGCGATGCGGTGCTGGTTGTTGCTACAGTAGCGGGGCGTGCCGGGGGTCCGGTGCGCCCTGTTTTTATTTGACCATGAGGCGGCACGCGGCCAAGTGCGTGCGGACACCACGCCCAGACCGAGCGCGAGGATGCCCTATGGCCCAACATGCCACTGATAATATTGAGAATATGCCCGATAGCCCTGTAGCCCGCGAAGACCTGGGCGCGGGTGGTACCTCCCGCGGCGCTGGGGCGCGCTCGCCGCTGTTCTGGAAAGTCTTGCTGCTTTCGGTGGCGGTTATCTGGGGCTATTCCTTTACCACCATGAAGGACGCGCTCGACACCATTCCGGTGTTCGAATTGCTCTACGTCCGTTTTCTCCCGGCGTCGCTGGTCATGTTCGTTATCTTCCGCAAGCGCATTGTCGCGCACTTTAACGCCCGCAATCTGATCGTCGGACTTGGCATGGGCGCGCTTATGTGGGCCGCCTATGCGCTGCAGACGGTCGGTCTGGCACATACTACGGCGGGCAAGAACGCGTTTTTGACGGGCACCTACTGCATTCTCGTGCCCTTTGCGAGCTATTTCCTGAGCGGCGAAAAGCTCACGCGCTATAACCTGGTTGCCGCGCTGCTGTGCCTGGCGGGCATTGGCCTCGTGGCGCTCGACAGCGTCGAGTTCAACATCGGCGATGCTATTACGTTGGGCGGCGCGGTCTTCTTCGCGATTCAGATGGCGGTGACCGCCAAGTACGGCCGCAAGATGGACATCAACGTCATCACGTTTTGGATGTTTGTGGGTAACGGCGTCTTGAGCCTGATATCATCGCTGCTCTTTGAGACCCAGGCGCCGGCGTCTGTGTGGACGCCGAGCTTTACCGCCGTGATGGCCTTCCTCTCGGTGGGCTGCACGTGCGTGGCGCTGCTCATCCAAAACGTCGGCCTGGCGCACGTCCCAGCCTCGACGGGCTCGTTGCTTCTATCGATGGAGTCCCCTTCGGGCGTGCTGTTCTCGGTGCTGTTGATGGGGGAGGCGCTCACCTCGCGCCTGCTTGCCGGCTTCGCGCTCATCTTCCTGTCGATTATTTTGAGCGAGACGCATTTCGATTTCTTGCGCCGAAAATCACACCCGCGATTGTAAACAACTTGTTGCGCCGCCCTCCCAGGGCGGCATTTTTTATGTCATGCCTTTACAGTTGTGCCTTGCACTTTACGCTATCAAAGTGCGTGCTGCAAAAACGTTACTGGAGGGCATCTATGGCACCAGCTCTGTCCGATTTTCAACCGCAACCAGCGCCTCAGGCTACCACAGCGGCGCAGACCGCTATCGGTGACGGTCTTGTCGCAGAAGCTCAGGCTTTTGCAGACGAGCTCGCTGCGTGGCGACACGATCTACACCAGATGCCTGAGCTCGGTAACAATCTTCCGCAGACGTCTGCCTATATCCGGGCACGTCTGGACGAGATGGACATCCCCCATACCACGCTAGTCGACGGTTCCTGCGTCGTTGGCCTGATCGGTGCCGGTGCGGCCGCGGCCGCTCAGGGCAATGGCACGTGCAAGGACGAGCAGGCCGGCACGGTCGTTATGCTGCGTGGCGACATGGATGCCCTGCCCGTTGTCGAGGAATCTGGCGAGCCCTTTGCATCCACCAATGGCTTCATGCATGCTTGCGGTCACGATATGCACGCGACGGCGCTGCTTGGTGCGGCGCGCCTGCTCAAAGCTCGCGAGGCCGAGCTCGTCGACGCCAATGCCACCGTCAAACTGCTGTTCCAGCCGGGCGAGGAGACCTTTGAGGGGGCACGCGCAGCCATCGCCGACGGCCTGCTGCAGAACCCGCGCCCTCAGGCGGCCTTTGCCATGCATGTCAACAGCCAGTCGCCGCTTGGCCTGGTGCTCTATGGGAGCCCGGCACTTTCGGGCGTGTACGGTTTCCGCATCACGCTCCAGGGCAAGGGTGGCCACGGTTCCAGCCCCGAGATTTGCATCGACCCCATCACGGCGGGCGTGCATGTGCACCTGGCGCTCCAGGAGCTTATCTCCCGCGAGGTGCCGGCGGCCAAGGAAGTCGCACTTACCGTTGGTAAGTTCGCTGGCGGCCTGGCGGCCAACGTCATCCCCGACACTTGCGTGCTCGAGGGAACGCTGCGCGGCTTTGATGTTGAGCTCATGGAGCACCTCAAGACCCGCATCGCGGAGGTCGTTAACGGTGTTGCCACAACATATCGTACGCCGGCGACCATCGAGACGCTTTCGGATGTTCCGCCGCTTGTACTCGACAGCGATATGACTCAGGCGTCGCTTGGCTACGTGGGCGCAGTGCTGCCCAAGGCGGCTTTCTTGCCGCTTTTCCATGCCATGGCGAGCGAGGACTTTGCGCTTATCTCGAGCGAGATTCCGAGCGCGTACTTTACCGTGGGCGCCGCTGTAACCGATACGGATGAGCATTTTGCCCAGCACCATCCCAAGGCGCGCTTTGACGATGCCGAGCTGCCGCTTGGTGCCGCGGCCTATACCGCCGTCGCTTTGGGCTATATCGCCGACCACCGGTAGCACCCAACCTTGCCTTTCAAGCCTGCGGGCATGGCCGTAAGGCCTATGCCCTTGTCTTTCAAGGCAATCTTGGGCACTACCGGCGCCCGGCGACGGCTATTCGTTTGTTAAATAAGGAGCAGTATGTCCCAGCAACGCAAGTTCTTCCCCGGCTGGCTCGTGGTGGCCTCCGGCTTTGTGATCATGGCCACGTGCTACACGATTTTCGTCAACTGCATGAGCCTGTTTCAGCCGCTCATCGTAAGCGACCTCGGGATTACGCTTGCGCAGTACAACATCTCCAATGCCATCTCCACCGTGGTGAGCGTTGTGGGTTCGCTTGTGATCGGCCACGTCGCCGATAAGGTGAGCGGCCGCGTTCTGGGCTCCCTCACCGTTATCGCCACCTCTGCCGTGCTTGTCGGCATGAGCTTTGTGGGCGAGCTTTGGCAGGTCTACGTGCTCTTTGCCGTCTCGGGCTGCTTCGCCGTAGCCTCGACCCGCCTGCTCATTAGCCTCGTCACTGCCAACTGGTTTACAGCCAAGCGCGGTCTTGCTATCTCCATTGCGCTTTCGGGCTCGGGCTTTGGCGGTGCCATTCTCTCGCCGATCGTAAGCTCTCTGATCGTGAGCGTGGGTTGGCGTTCCGCCTTCTTGGTGCTTGCCGCCGTCTGCATTGTGACGGCGCTGCCCATCACGGCGTATTCCTTCCGCACCAAACCTTCCGAGATTGGCCTGAAGCCGCTCGGCGAGAACCCGGGCGATCCGTCTGTTTCCACCGCGGGCGATAAGGACGAGCATACGGCCCCCGAGGTCAGCGTCGGTTGGTCACGCATTAAGAAAAGCCCGGCATTCTGGCTGCTCGTCGGGGCATTCCTCTTTATGGGCCTTGTCAATGGCGCCATCCTGCCCAACCAGGTTACGAATATGACGAGCGTCACCGTCAACGGCGCCAAGATCGTCACGGGCGGTCACGACCCCATGTGGGCAGGCACCGTGCTTTCGGCCTACATGGTTACCGTCGTTATCGCTAAGATCTCCCTTGGCGCCATCTATGATCGATTTGGCCTGCGTTTTGGCAATGTGTTGGGGTCCGTTGCGTGCATCGTCGCCTGCGTCGCCCTGTGCTTCCCCGCAACCGACCTTGGCCCCATCGTGGCTGCCATTAGCTTTGGTATCGGAACGTGCATGGGCACCATTACGCCCACGATCGCTGCGTCTAAGCAGTTTGGCATGGTCGACCTGGGTAAGGTCACGGGCACCATTACCTCGCTCGAGATGGTCGGTGGCACCGTGGGCGCCATCGTCTCGGGTGTGCTGTTCGACGCTACGGGCTCCTTTGCGAGCACTTGGATCGTGTGCCTGGTGTGCTCCGCGATTATGCTCGTGTTCCTGTTGGCGTCCGAGCCCATCGCTGCCAAGCTGCGCGCGAGCGTGGCGGGGGAGTAGGTAGACCAAAGCGCATTGCCGCTTGTCTGCTTCGTCCGTGGCTGCCGCGGCGGCGCGTCCGGCCGAACGAGTCCCCATACCCTCGTTCGGTCAGACGCACCGCCGCGGTTTGTGTTTGTGCCGTATAATGACCGTTACCTATGACGCGATACAAAAGAAAGGTGTTTGCCCATGCAGGCACAGAAGGCGGAGGGAACCCGCGACCTTATCGGCGCCGAGATGCGCGCCTGGCAAAAGATGCAGCAGATTGCGGCCGGCGTGTTCGAGCCGTTTGGTTTTAAACCCATCGAGACGCCCGCGATCGAGCAGGTGGACGTGTTTGTCCACGGTATCGGCCAGTCGACCGACGTCGTGCGCAAGGAAATGTTCCGCGTGTTCAGCGGTGCCAACCTGGAGCGCGTCTTTACCGAGGGCACCGACACCAAACTCAAGCCCAAGCAGCGCCTGGCGCTTCGCCCCGAGGGCACGGCCGGCGTGGTGCGCGCTGTCGTCGAGAACAATCTGGTGCCCCAGGGCTCCACGCCGTTTAAGGCGTACTACGCCGAGGCCATGTTCCGCGGCGAGCGTCCCCAGAAGGGCCGCCTGCGCCAGTTCCACCAGGTGGGCATCGAGTGGCTCGGCGCTCCCGATCCGGCGGCAGACGCCGAGTGCATCATCATGCTCATGGAGTTTTACAAGCGCCTGGGCTTCGATCTTTCCAAGCTTCGTCTGCTCATTAACTCGATGGGCGACGCTCAGTGCCGTCCGGCTTACCGCGAGCAAGTCAAGCAGTTTATCCTCGATCACGCAGACGAGATGTGCGATGAGTGCCGCGAGCGCGCCGAGCTCAACCCGCTGCGTGCCTTTGACTGCAAGAACGACCACTGCCGCGAGATCATGGCCGAGGCTCCGCTGATGGGTGACAACCTGTGCGATGAGTGCCGCGAGCACTACGAGCAAGTCAAGCGCTATCTGGACGCCGCCGGTATCGAGTATGTCGAGGATCCCACCTTGGTGCGCGGCCTGGACTACTACACCCGTAC
>USPH01000103.1 GCA_900556515.1 uncultured Collinsella sp. | reverse complement strand
CGAGATCTGCGCATGTCTCGTGGGCTCGGAGATGTGTATAAGAGACAGCTGTTACCGTTGCGAATACATTTATTTTGTTTATAAAAGAAGCCCTTGATGGAATTTATTCACATCAAGGGCTTCTTTTATTGAACATTTGAGGAGATACAGCAGCATATCCACTCGATAGATACGTCAGATAGTCTTAAAAATGGCCAAAATTGCTGCTACTGAAAAGGTATCAGTACTCATATTTGACGATTGTTGGTCACGGCTCTTTAAAGACACCCTGCACGGCGGCGCTAAACAGCCTCCAGCGGCAAGCAGTCCGAAGACTGTCCCAAGTAACTAGCCGTTTAAGAACGTCCCCAATGACTAGTTATAGCGGCAGGCCTTAGCCGAGCATGGCGATGGCGCTCATGAGGACCAGCATGCCAGCAGCGTAGGGCAGCACCGCGCCCAGGAGCTCGGCGTCCTTTCCGCGCACGTGCACGGCGGCAAGGCCAATCGCGAGCGTCTGCGGAGAGGTCATCTTACCGGCGGCGACACCCAGGGCGTTCAGCGCGACCATCCAGTAGTCGCTCACGCCCAGCGCAGCGGCAGCCTGGCTCTGGATGGGACCAAACAGCATGCCCGAGGACGTGCCCGAGCCGGTCACAAACGCACCGACCGCACCAATCCACGGAGCCAGAATCGGGTACAGACCGCCGGCGACCGCAATGCAAAACGCGCTAATCGACGAAATCATGCCGGCATAGCCCATCACCTTGGCGCAACCCAGCACCGAAAGCATGGTAATGACCGTCGGCATCATCTGCTTGACGGTCGTGACCAGCACCTCGCCCATCAAGCGCGGCGATGCGCCCTGAATGGCACCGCCGACAAACGCCGCCAGGAAAATCCAGACGCCCGGCGTGTTGATCCACGAAAACGTAAGTGTACCGGGGTTCTCGCCGCAATACACCTGCACGTGACTCGCAAACGGCGCGAGCGCGGCGTGCACGTCGGGCACCAGGTTGGAGGTACCCAACAGCAGCACAAAGATCAGGATGAAGCACGACCAGGCCGAAAGCGCCGACTTAGCGGTGAGCTGTTCGCCGGCCTCGATATTCATATGGAAGCGCGCATCCAGATGTCCCGACTTCTCGGTGCGCATGGCAAGCGCGGCGGTCAGCGCAAGCGACACGATGGAGCCCACGACTACGGCCAGCTCGGGACCCACAAACATGGCAACGACCAGGGCAGCACCTACAAAGGACACACCGGAAAGCAGCGCCACGCCGGCAACCCCGTGCATACGCTCGGCAACGCTCGCAACGTTGCCTTGATCATCGGCGACACGGCCCGCAACCAGTACGATAAACAGCGGCATCACCACAAAGAACGGCGCGAGCTGCACCAGCTGAACGGTCGCCAGGTGCAGGGAATCCAGACCAACCAGGTCGGCAACGGAAACCGTCGGGATGCCGATGGAGCCGTAGGGCGTGGGCACGCCGTTGGCCAGCAGGCAGATGAGCACGGCGGGGACGGCCTCAAAGCCCAAGCCCGCGAGCATGCCGGCGGGAATGGCGACGGCGGTACCAAAGCCGGCCATGCCCTCCATAAAGCCGCCGAAGCACCAGGCCACGAGCAGCGCCAGCAGACGGCGGTCGCTGCTGATGGAGGTGATCATGCTGCCGATCACGTCCATGGCGCCCGTGCGCACGCACAGGTTATACGTAAAGACCGCGGCGATAATCACCAGCACGATCGGCCACAGGGCCATCAAAAAGCCCTCGAGCGAGGCCGTGGCGATCTGCGCCACCGACAGGTGCCACCACGCAAAGGCAAGCACGCACGAAAGAACAAACGAGCCGATGGCAGCTTTCCAGGCCGGCCATTTAAAGCACAGCAGCATCACGACAAGCCAGATGATCGGCACAAGAGCCAGCAAAAATGCGGCGACGTCCATGGGTAAAAGCTCCTTGGTACCGCGAAGGCGGCATCGGGGTGTCACAAAACCTCAACAGAATACCGCACGCTTACCGACAAATTGCTGCCGCCTGCCGAATATATTGAACAATCTGTTCAAAAACACGAACCGACACTGTCGCGACTATACTAAGGCGCAGCAATAGAAAGGAACCGCCTTGAGCATCACGCCCCTCGATAGCATCCGTCGCGCCATCGCCCGCCGCAATGGCGTCGCCGACCCCACCGTATCGGACGGGGCGCACGGGCAGGACGGACGCATCGAGAACGGCCTGTTCCCCGCATCGCACACCGCCGAGGAGCTCGCACGAATCCAAGAGCTAAGCCAGCGTAACGCCGGCGGTCCCGACAGCAGCCAGGCCACACGCCGTCGCCGCGAGCGCGATCGCCAGCCCGGCCCCATCCACCGCATGGTCAATGCCTGGTGGAACCGCCTGCTCGGAGCCGTCTACGGCGGCGGCTTCTCCACGCAAGAGGCTGAATACGAAGATCACGCCACCCGTCGCGACTACCTTTGGAATACCCTGGGCACCGCCGTATGGGGCATGGCGTTTCCGTTGCTCACCATCGTGTCCACACAGCTCGTGGGCGCCGAGGAGGCTGGCAAATTCTCCATCGCCTTTGTCACCGGCACGCTCATCATGATCGCGTGCAACTACGGCGTGCGCAATTTCCAGGTCTCGGACATCGACGAAAAGACGTCCTTTGCCTCTTACCAGCTCAACCGCTGGATCTGCGGAGCGCTCGCGCTGGCATGCGGCCTGGTATACAGCAGCGCCCGCGGCTACGATGCGCAGATGGCCACAATCGGCCTGGGCGTCTACCTGTATAAGGTGATCGACGGCATTGCCGACGTGTACGAGGGCCGCCTGCAGCAGGCCGACAAACTCTACCTGGCCGGCATGAGCCAAACGCTACGATCCGTCGGCGTCATCGCGGTCTTTAGCGTGGTACTGTTCCTCACGCGCAGCATGCCCATCGCCGCCATGGCCATGGGCATCGCCGCGATCGCCTCGCTCGTGCTGGTCACCGCGCCGCTCGCCCTGCTCGAAACCGAAAAATCGCGCCGCGTGAGCCTGCGCGAGGTCGGTCACCTGTTTATCCAGTGCGCCCCGCTTTTTGGCGCGCTGTTCCTGTTCAACCTAATCGAGAGCATGCCCAAGTTCGTGATGGAAGGCACGCTGGCCTACAAGTATCAGCTGTACTTTAATGCCCTGTTCTTTCCAGCGCAGGCCATTTTGTTGAGCATCGGATTTGTCTATAAACCGCAGCTTCTGCGTCTGTCGAGCATATGGACGAATCCGCGCAAGCGTCGCCGCTTTGACCTGATTATTGTTGCCGTTATGGCACTGATCGTGGTCATCACCAGCGTGTGCGCCGCGTTTATGGCAGGCCCCGGCATCCCCATCATGAACTTTATGTACGGCCTTAACTTTGAGCGCTACCGCACGCTGGCGCTGCTGATGGTCGTCGCTGGCGGCGTCACCGCGGCAATCGACTTTATCTACGCCATCATCACGGTGCTGCGCCATGCCGGCGACGTCACCAAGATCTACCTGATCTGCTTCGCCGTAAGCGTAGTTCTACCGGTGATCCTGATCAACCTGCTGGGTCTGATGGGCGCCGTGGTGAGCTACCTAGCCATCATGGCCCTACTCTTGGTGCTGCTGATAATCGAGTACGCCCACATCCGCCGGCGCATCGAGCGCGACCGCAACCCGTACGGCGCCTAATTCGAATCAATTTGAAGAAAAGAAACGTCGATGTTTTGGCACCGACAGCGAGCAGTCTCGAAGTGCCCCAGGTTGGCGCGAAGGAGGAGCGACGCGTACTTCTGTACGCGAGCGACGGTTTGAGCGACAAGGTGGGGTGCTTCGGGGCTGCGCAGCGTCAACGTGACCGCCGTTCGGTAGAACGGCGGAACAAGGTTATTCACCAGGGTTGATGTTCGCATAGAACTCCGCCCCGTCGTCCAGACGCAGGATCCCGACGCGGCCGAACTCGGAGCCGGTGGCGGCGGCGCAGTCGATATCGATGCGATCGGGCACGCCGGCGGTATCCTCGCCACCCAGACGCACAATCTGCCCGCGGCCCGACTCCTCATCGAGTCCCGCAAGGCCATCTACCTCGCAATAACGCCCGAGCGACACCGTTGGCGTGTGGCCGCTCACCACGACCGGCCCCTCGCCCTCGGCAGAAAGCAGTCCCGTCGGCGCATCCCAATAGCCGTGACGAATCCACAGCAGGTCATCGGACGACTGCACGGCGAGCATTTGCCGCAGCAGCTCGCTATCGGCATCGACCGCTCCCCTGCCGTCACCGCAATCGACGCCATGCTCAAGCAAAAACGCGCGCGCCGCCTCGGTCTGGATGCCGGCATGCACCAGCAGGTACGGACGCTCCTCGGTCTCGGCCACCGCGTAGAGCGGCAGCGCAGCCATCCATCGCACGAGCTCCTCGTATGCCTCAAATTCCATGTCGTTGAGCTGCTCGCGCGTCGTCCAGCCACCGTTGATATCCCAGGTCTCGGCATCGAGCGGATCCTGGCCAATGATGGCATCGAGCATGATCTGCTCGTGATTGCCCTTGAGCACGCGGGCGTTGGGCAGCGAGCGCACGAGCTTAATAACGCCGACCGGATCGGGCCCGCGATCGATCATGTCGCCCAGCACGTACAGCGTGTCGTCGGACGCCAGCGAAATCTTAGACAGGGCCTCGTCAAGCGCACGCACGTGCCCGTGAGCATCAGATGTCACATAGATCGCCATGGTACGCCTCTCTTTGCATTGCAGCGGAAGCCCAGCGCCGCAACTAAAACTTCAAGTTGAACTTAAACGTTACCCATTGTACTCCGTTGCAATAAAGCTGGAAAGGGTTTCCGAGCAGAGGCAAAGACGGCAGCCGTCTATGACGATATCGCGCACGCCCGCAATCCAACCCCATAAACCCACCATCTTTGGGTACAAATAACCGCAGACAACTGACCGTGCCACGCCAGCCACCCAGGAGCGGACACCATCCATGAACCAGATCCTTCTCTTTATCGGCCTCGTTATTATTCTGTGCCTGACCATCAAGCCCGTCGGCAAAAAACTCCCCTTCCCCACCCTGCTCATCTTTATCGCGCTCGGCATGCTGTTGGGCGTCAACGGGCCGGCGCACATCGATTTTAGCGACTACGCGCTCACCGAAACCGTCTGCAGCACGGCGCTGCTGTTCATCATGTTCTACGGCGGCTTTAACACCAATATCGACCGTGCCAAACCCGTTACCGTGCCCGCGGTACTGCTGAGCACGCTCGGCGTCGTCATCACTGCCGGCATTACGGGTGCGTTTGCGCACTTCGTGCTGGGTTTTGACTGGATTGGTGGCCTGCTGCTGGGATCGGTCGTGGCATCCACCGACGCGGCCAGTGTCTTTAGCGTGCTGCGCGAGCACAACCTGTCGCTGAGAGGCGGCACCGACTCGCTGCTCGAGGTCGAATCGGGCTCCAACGAGCCCGTCGCCTACATGCTCACCGCCGTGCTCGCCACACTCGCGGCCGGCGGCGACATTAACATCCCCGTGCTGCTGGCCAAGCAGATCATCCTAGGCGTGGGGCTGGGCCTTGCCATCGGTTGGACATCCAGCCGCCTGATTGAACGCGCACACGCAACGGCCGAGGGCGCGCAGACTATCTTTTTGTTC
>USPH01000102.1 GCA_900556515.1 uncultured Collinsella sp. | reverse complement strand
CTAGCTTCGTCGGCAGCGTCAGATGTGTATAAGAGACAGCTCCACCCACCATATATCGCAAAACACCCCCAAGCATATGTTCGAAAACACAATATGTTGTGTTTACAGCAACGGCGGGATGCCACCTGTGGCACCCCGCCTTTCAACCTCAACCTTCAAGTTGACCTTGAGGCGATTTTTGCGTCCCTTTACATGCCGTTCACATCGCCCCCAAACTCCCCCACCCAAGGCACATTCGGTCCACCACCGCGACGACAAGTGACGAAAAATGGGACGGGCCCCAGATCGCCCCTGCGCGCGCAAAAGCACGCCGCGGCAATCTGGGGCCCGTCCCCAAATACCTATAAATATGCAGGTCAGCAAGGTGCTAGCGATGTGCTAGCGGATGCGCCGCCAGATAGACCTCGGTCAGTTGTGTTCGGTCGACATGCGTGTAGACCTGCGTGGTCGAAATATCGGCATGGCCCAAAATCTCCTGCAGCACACGCAGGTCGGCACCGCCCGCGAGCATGTGGGTGGCAAAGGAGTGGCGCAAGGTATGGGGATGGAGCCCCACCAGCCCCACCTGACGCCCATACCGCTCGCATATCGCATGCACGGCCTGGCGCGACAGGCGACGTCCGTTCTTATTTAAAAAGACCGCCGAGGTCTCGGTTCCGCGGGCATGGGCCGCCAAGCGAGAACGTCCCTCAGTTACATAGAGCGTCAGAGCTCGCGCCGCGCTTCCCACCAGTGGGGACAGGCGTTCCTTTGAGCCCTTACCGCGAACGAGTACAAAGCCATCGTCGATATGGATATCGCCCACATCGAGCCCCACCAACTCGCTCACACGCAAACCGCATCCGTAGAGCACTTCCAAGATGGCATGGTCGCGCAAGCCCATCTCGCCCTCGGGGAAGTCTTGATCGAGCAGCGCCGAGACATCCTCCACCGATAGATACTCCGGCAAACGATCAGCCTTTTTAGGAAGGCGCAACGCCGCCGTTGGATTTTGGGCCACAGCCCCATCGCGCACCAAAAAGGCATGCAGGCCCTTCACGGCCGCAAGCGCACGCTCCACCGAGGCATCCGAATAGCCCCCATCGCGACGGTCGGCGACAAAGCCCTCCACGATCTGACGAGTCACCTCTTCAAAAGACACAATACCCGCCCGCTCCAGATAGGCGCAGTACGTCGTCAGGTCACGACGATAGGCCGCAATCGTGTTGCGCGCCAAACCCCGCTCGACCGCGAGGTAATCGAGATACTCCCCCGCCGCCACGGCGAGCGACGAGGGAGTAGCTTCGGTATGTTCCTTATTCGCCGGCACCCTTAGTCCGTAGCGAGGTTCATGGGCGTCACCTGCAGACGGTCGACACCCTCGTGCTGGCCGATCGAAGCGCGCACGAACTCGCGGAACAGCGGCTGCGGGTTGGTCGGGCGGCTCTTGAACTCGGGATGAGCCTGGGTTGCCACATACCACGGATGCACGTCGCGCGGCAGCTCGACCATCTCGACCAGGCGCTCGTCGGGCGACAGACCCGAGATAACCAAACCGGCGTCCTCGAGCTGGTCACGGAAGGCGTTGTTGAACTCAAAGCGGTGACGGTGACGCTCGTAGACGAGCTCCTCGCCATATGCCTCGCGAGCAAGGGTATCGGCGGCGAGCTTGCACGGATAGGCGCCCAGGCGCATGGTGCCGCCCTTCTCGGTCACGTCCTCCTGCGAGCTCATCAGATCGATGACGCTAAACGGGCCGTCCGGATCGAACTCGGAGGAGCTGGCGCCGGCAAGGCCGACGACGTTGCGGGCGAACTCGCACACGGCCACCTGCATACCCAGGCAAATGCCCAGATACGGAATCTTGTGCTCACGGGCAAACTCGGCCGCGAGGATCTTGCCCTCCAGGGCGCGCTTGCCAAAGCCGCCAGGGACCAGGATGCCCGAGGCGTCGCCCAGAACCTCGGAGACATTCTGCTCGTCGAGGCTCTCGCCGTCGACCAGCTGGACGTCCACATGGCGATCGTAGAAGACGCCCGCATGGTGCAGGGCCTCGATAACCGACAGGTACGCATCGGGCAGCTGCGTGTACTTACCCACGACGGCGATCTTCACCTTGTCGGCGTGATGGTTGGCGTGATTCTGTTTGCGCAGGAACTCGTTCCACTCGCTCATGTCGCGCTCACGCGGATCCAGACCCAGGCGTTCGCAAATGCGCAGGTCAAAGTCCTGCTCGGCAAGCAGCTGCGGAACATCGTAAATGCTCGCGCAGTCCTCGTTGGTAAAGACGCAATCGGTGTCGACGTCGCAGAAGCTTGCGATCTTTCCGCGGATAGCGTCATCGATATGGTGGTCGGAGCGCAGCACGATGATATCGGGCTGGATGCCAAAGCTGCGGAGCTCCTTGACGGAATGCTGCGTGGGCTTGGTCTTGACCTCGTGGGCGGCGGCGATATAGGGAACGAGCGACACGTGGATGTAGCAGACGTTCTCGGGGCCGGCCTCCTTGCGGTACTGGCGGATGGCCTCGACAAACGGCTGCGACTCGATGTCGCCGATCGTGCCGCCCAGCTCGGTGATGACTACATCGGAGCCGGTCTGCTCCTCGATGCGGCGGAACTTGTCCTTAATGGCATTGGTGACGTGAGGAATCACCTGCACGGTACCGCCCAAAAAGTCGCCGCGACGCTCGCGGGCGATCAAGCTCTTATAGATGGCGCCGGTCGTAAAGTTGGAATCGCGGGTCAGGTTCTCATCAATAAAGCGCTCGTAATGACCCAGGTCCAGGTCGGACTCGTAACCATCCTCGGTAACGAAGACCTCACCATGCTGGAAGGGGCTCATGGTACCGGGGTCGACGTTCAGATACGGATCGGCCTTCTGCATCGTTACTTTGTAGCCACGCGACTTGAGCAGACGGCCCAGCGAGGCCGCGGTGATACCCTTGCCCAAGGACGAAACCACGCCACCGGTTACGAACACATGCTTGGTCATATTGAGTTACCTGCGCTTCCCGTAGAAGTTGTTTATCCACATCTTACGGGTCTTCATTGTAATACTCGCGCCGCGGACCGTTCGCAATTTTTCTCGCATGCGATTGCATTTCTCAATCTTGAAACAAAACGCCGCCCGGTTTCCCAGGCGACGTCGCTGTGGCAAGGGTTACATGCTGCTATCGATCAGCAACCTCGTCCTCAAGCATTTCTTGAACGAGCATGCCGGTACGGACGCCCTCAAGATACCACTCGCCACGTTCGGTGAGGCAAATGCCATTTGCAAGCTGACCGCCGTCGTCGCTATAACGCGAGACGACATCAATCATGCCTTCGGAATCCAAGCGATCGATTGCGGCGCGGGCACGATACGGCGAAACCCCCACGCGCTCGGCAAGCGTTTTGCGCGAGAAACCATACGGCCCGCCATTGTCTTTGGTTTGCTGGTCGATCTCCATCAACACCAGCACCTCGACACGCTTCATATCGTTGACACTCGCACGACCCTTGCCCGCCATAGCAGCCTCCTCAAACCGAGCACGAGCATCTAACGCGCCGTGCGCGACCGACACACCTCACGATGGCAGGTAATATCCATCATGCGGCATCCCGCTAAGGATGAAACAGTTACGGTTATTGTATACCGCTCAAATTGTCTCTAGGCAGGTAAACAGCTATTTTTCGCCGAAATAGGCGCTTTATTGATCAAAAAGCCGTACCGGGCGCTAACCCGATACGGCCAAAATGCAATGCAATTACCGCGGTGCTTCAAACTTAGCGATGGAAGAAACCGCGGCGCTCAAACTTGGGCTCACAGCACACGTTGATACCAAGTTTGCGCAGTACCGTCTCGTCCGTCGGCGAGATAATCACGCTAAAGAAGGCATCGCAACCGCGCAGCTGCTCCAGGCCCGAAAGGACGCGAGCGGCCGTCTCACTCGTGGCCGAGGTGATCGACAGCGCCATAAGTGTCTCGTCGGTGTGGAGGCGCGGGTTTTTGCTGCCCAGGAAATGCGTCTTGAGCTTGCTGATGGGCTCGATCGCCTCATCGCTAATGACCTCGAGCTCAAGGTCGACGCCCGAGACATGCTTGAGGGCGTTCATAATGAGCGAACTTGCGGCACCCAGGCGCGTGGAGGTCTTACCGGTCACCACGGAGCCATCGGGCATGACCATGGCACCCACGGGACCACCCGTCAGCTGCTCCCTGGTGAGGGCCGCCGAGCGCGCCGGTGAGTAGTTCTTATCGATGCCGGCTTTCTTCATAATAATCTTGAGACGGTCGACTTGCTCATCGCCCACGCCGGTACGGCGCACATTTTCGACCGCGGTAAAGTAGCGGCGGACGATCTCCATCTTGGAAGCGTCGCGGCAGGCATCGTCATCGGTGATGGCAAAGCCGACCATATTGACGCCCATGTCCGTAGGACTCTGGTAGGGGCTCTTGCCCAGAATCTTTTCCATCAGAGCACGGACCACCGGGAAGGCCTCGACGTCGCGGTTGTAGTTGACCGTGGTCTTGTTGTAGGCCTCAAGGTGGAACGAATCGATGATATTGGCGTCGTCGAGGTCAGCCGTGGCGGCCTCGTAGGCAATATTGACCGGATGCGTCAGAGGAAGATTCCAGACCGGGAAGGTCTCGAACTTGGCATAGCCGGCGGCGGTACCGTGCTTATGCTCGTGATACAGCTGCGAGAGGCAAGTGGCGAGCTTGCCCGAGCCGGGGCCGGGTGCCGTCACGACAACGAGCGGACGCGTGGTCTCGACAAACTCGTTCTTGCCGTAGCCATCATCGGACACGATCAGATCGACATCGTGCGGGTAGCCCTCGATGGGATAGTGCAGCTTGGCAGGAATGCCGAGCGCGTTCAGGCGGTTGCGGAACACATCGGCAGCAGGCTGGCCGGCGTACTGGGTGATGACCACAGCCGCGACGGCAAAGCCGTTGCCGCGGAACAAGTCAACCAGGCGCAGCACATCCTCGTCATAGGTAATGCCAAGGTCACCGCGAGCCTTGTTTTTCTCGATGTGGTTCGCGTTGATCGCGATGATAACCTCGACATCGTCGGCGATGCTCTTGAGCATGCGGAACTTGCTGTCCGGTTCAAAACCCGGCAGCACGCGGCTCGCATGATAGTCATCGAACAGCTTGCCGCCAAACTCCAAATAGAGCTTGCCACCAAACTGTGAGATGCGCTCCTTAATGTGAGCAGCCTGCAGCTCGATATACTTCGCGTTGTCGAAACCCTGGCGCATGTATGGCTCCCGTCCCGTTTCCAATTAATGTTCTAGGCGATTATAACGGAGCAGACCCTCCCCAACGCCCAAGCAATCAACTGGCACCAACCAAACACGCCATCGATAAGTTGCGGTGAAATAGTTCCCGTTTAACCCCTCAAGACGGCCAAACAGGAACTATTCCACCGCAACTTCCCCTTTTTGGTTCAAACAAACCTGGCCTTTGTATCAATAATGGAAACGTCGCAGGTTGAGCATAAGCCAGCGAAAGCCCGCCAGAGTAGGCAAAGCGCCCTCTGCACCAACAATGGAAAGCGCCGCAGGCAGAGGACGGACAGCGAGCGCCGTCCAGGACGTACAAGTTGGCATGAAAAAGGCGAGGCATAGACCTTTTGGTCATGCCTTGCCTTTTGAATGACAAATTGTCGTCCTGGGCGG
>USPH01000101.1 GCA_900556515.1 uncultured Collinsella sp. | reverse complement strand
GCCATATCGAAGAGCTACTTGCGAAAGCGGCAAGCCAAGCCGAAACCCTGGGCGTCACGCGCGACAAACTGCACGAGATGCTCGACCTGGTGGCCCCCGAAACCATGCAGTAGCCATCTGCAAGAAAGGCTATACCATGCAAAACTTGCTAGAACTCAAAGGCATCTCACGCACTGTAAGCGACCGCTTTTCGCTGCGCGACGTCACGCTTGCCGTGGAGCCCGGCCAGATCGTCGGCTTTGTTGGTGCCAATGGTGCCGGCAAAACAACGACGATTCGCGCCGCGCTCGGGCTTATCAAGCTCGATGCCGGCGAGGTGCACCTGTTTGGGCAGCGCTGTGGCGCCGACGCGCCCGATGAGACACAGCGCTGCCTGCGCTCCCGCGTCGGTCTCGTCCTGGACACATGCCCCTTCCCTTCAACGCTCAAGGCGGGCCAGATCGAGGCACTCGTAGGCCCGGCGTACCCCACCTGGAGCCACGACACCTTCGCCAGCCTCATCGACCGATTTGGCTTGGATCCCAAGGCAAAGGTCAAGGACCTCTCCCGCGGCATGGGCATGAAGCTGCAGCTTGCCTGCGCGCTCAGCCACCAGGCCAAGCTGCTCGTTTTGGACGAAGCCACCGCGGGCCTCGATCCCATGGCACGCGAGGAGCTGCTCGATGAGCTGCTCGCCTTTGTTTCCGACGGCCTGCACAGCGTGCTGCTCTCGAGCCATATTACGTCCGACCTCGATCGCGCCGCCGACCGCGTCATCTGCATCGATAACGGCTCGATTATTTTTGACCTGCCGCGCGAGGACATTACTGACCGCGCCGGCATCGCCCACTGTACCCAAGCACAGGCCGCCGAGCTTATGGCTTGCGTCGAAGGCGCCCGTGCCGTCCACCACGCCTATAGCGTGGACGTGCTCGTGCCCAACCGTCGCGAAACGCTCGAAGCCTTTCCCGAGATTCCCTGCGATCGGGCAACCATTGATGACTATCTGCGCCTCATGCTGAAAGGGGCTTCGAAATGAAACGCGCCTTTATGTCCGAGCTCGCCATCGTTCGCGCGCTCACCCCGAGCATCGCGGGCGTCGGCCTGTTCATCTTCGTCGTGCTAACCCTTGCCAACGCGTCGGATGGCGATTCCGGCATGAGCGCCGGCGCCTGCGCGGTCAGCGCCATGTCGCCCATCATGGTCATGAGCTCGCTGGCCGGCTTCGACAATCAAAACGGATGGGAGCGCTATCGGGCAACGCTGCCTCTCACGCGCAAAGACATTATTTGCGCACGCTACCTGTGCATCGTTGTCTTCTCGGCCATCATGGCCTGCGCCGCCGTGCTTTTGAACATCATCGCCCTTCCGTTCTTCAACAGCGCGGGCGTGGCCTCGACAGGACAAACCATCTTTGAGATCGCAATTGCCTCGGCAGCATCGATGCTCATCTCCCTCATGATGGTGTTCTTGGCACAGCCGCTGTTCTTCCGATTTGGACACATGGAGGCACTGCGCCTATCCGTTGGCCTGTTTGCCCTACTCGGATGCCTTACCATGGCAGCGCTGAGCTCCTCCAACCCCATCAGCAACTGGCTTATGTCGATTGCCGGAGCGAATCCCGATCCTGCCGTCCTTGGCTGTCTGTGTGCAGGAATTGCCGTACTGGCGCTCGCACTATGTGTAATCAGCTGCGCTGTCAGCACCAAGGTTTATCGAGCACGCGATCTGTAATCGGCGGCTAAAAAAGCTTAGGTGGTACCCCGCTTATTTTTTCAATGTAACGAGGCGGCATAGCGTCACCACCGCCCTTCACAGCAGGCCGTCTAGTTCTTGGCAACCAAAAAGACACCGTCAGCATATCGAGGGTGAATACTTTTCCGAGAAGTGAACGAGTAAAAACAGTGCCCTGTAGCATCGACATTTTTAAGGACTCAATTCCTGCGGTTTTTGTCTAAGAATCCTGCAGTTTTGTTCGTAAAAAGTGTGTATGTTCCAGGGGTCCAGATTTACTCGTTCACTTCGCGGAAAACCATTCACCTTCGATTCGAGCCTTAACCAAATGCCCTCTCGAACTATGGCCCCCGTCTCACCACAGCGATACCAAAGCTTCATGGCGGGGCGGTATCATCGGACGAGCGCCGTAAATCTGGCGCGGTCGTTCTTTGGGGAGGCATTTCACCCGTGTCGTGGGTCGCAGCAGCATTTGTGTCGGCTTTCTTTGCCGGCGTCACATCTGTCCTGGCCAAATGCGGCATCAAGCAGACCGACTCCGATGTCGCGACGGCCATTCGCACCTGCGTGGTGCTCGTTTTCGCCTGGGCAATGGCGGGCATTTCTGGATCCATTGGAACCATCGGCAGCATCGAACCCAGATCTTGGCTCTTTCTCGTCCTCTCGGGACTCGCTACCGGCGCTTCGTGGATCTGTTACTTTAAGGCGCTGGGCATCGGAGACGTCAATAAGGTCGTACCGGTCGACAAGATGAGCACCGTACTCGCCGCACTGATCGCCATCGTGCTTTTTGGCGAGACGAGCAACCTTGCGGTTAAGCTCGTGGGAACCGCTGTCATCACCCTCGGCACGTTTTTAATGATCGAGAAGAAGCAGTCTGCCGGACCCGAGCAGCAGCAAGACCGGACCTGGCTCGCTTACGCCCTCGGCGCTGCCGTGTTCGCGGCGCTCACGTCCATCCTTGCCAAGGTTGGCATCGAAGGCGTCGAGTCAAACCTGGCCACGGCAATCCGCACCTGCGTGGTACTGGTTATGGCATGGGCGATCGTGGCAGCCAAGGGAAAACTGGATCAGGTCGCGCACGCTGACCGGCGCGAACTCACATTTCTCGCAACATCGGGCATCGCGACCGGAGCATCGTGGCTGCTCTATTACTACGCCATCGCCACAGGCCAGGTGAGCGTCGTGGTGCAGATCGACAAACTATCGATTGTCGTATCAGTACTATTTGCGCGCCTGACATTCAACGAAAAACTCTCACGACACAGCGTCATCGGTCTCGCCCTCATCGTACTGGGCACCGCCGCGCTCGCAGTTTGGAAGTAGCGCGGCCAGCAGCCGCTACATCCTCACACCTGGCTTGGGATGCCTGTACTGACCGTGGGATGCCGTGCGCTTACCGTGCGAGATGGCAAATTTGGGACAACAATGCAGGCAACGAAGGCAGGCTGCGCACTCCGGCTTTGTCCAGACGGGAAGGCCGTCGCGCATCTCAATCGCCGCCATGGGGCAGCGCTTGGCACACAGGCCGCAGCCGATGCAGCGATCGGCATCGACGGCAAACTTGCTCGTCTGTTGCATGCGCGGCAGCCCAATTGCGTGATACGCGCACGATGCAAACAGAGGCACGCGATGGCGCATCATGTTGCCCGTGCGGCGTGCCCGCACCGCCTCGATCACGGCATCAATCTGCGCCTCGGCAGCTCTATTGATACCCTCAACCTTTTGAGGGTCAGACAGGTCGAAAACAGGCGTCCAGGTATCGGGCATCTTGACGCTCATCGCCGCATCTAACTCGAGCCCACGCTCGTGTAGCAGATCGCGGGCGAACTTGGCCGATTGCCCGGTCGTCGAACCATATGTCGAGACATAGAACGTATAGGGGCGCTCGCCGCCCTTTGTGCCGGCAGCAACCGATAGGTCGACAGTCTTCAAAAACTCGATCATTGGCGTCGGCAAGCCCCAGGCGTATACCGGGGCGACAAACCCCAGCCGACAGGGGCCTTCCATCACAGCAAGGTGAAGGATCTCGGCATCAAAGCGCTCAATCGACATAACTTTGTCGCTTGTCGCCGCTGCAATGCGACGCGCCACATGCTCGCTGTTCCCTGTCGCGCTAAAGTACAGGATCATCTCGTACCCCTGGAATTGACTCGTGAAAAACCGCGCTACTTGCGCAGCGGCTTGGGCAGCGGAATGCCGGCGGCGATAACGGCAGCGATGATCATGCAGACGATACCCTTGAGTGGGAAGCACATGAGCAGCAGGCCCACGACCATGACCGGCTGGCGCATGACCGCACCCATCGTCGATGCCGTGCAGACGGCGACGCAAAAGACCGGATCTGCGCCGGTGAGGATGGCAAGGCCGTAGCCCAGGCTCACACCCGAGAAGATAACCGGGAAGAAGTGGCCGCCACGCCAACCAAGGTTGATGAGGGCGGGCGTCAGCATGGCCTTAACAAGACCGGTCGCGATAAGCACGCCAGCGGGAATGGTCAGGTAGGTTTCCATGAGCACGTCGGCCTGGGTCTCGCCGGCAAACATGGTGTAGGGCAGGACCGTGCCGCAGATGGCGAGCGCCAGACCGGCCAGCATGGCTTTGACGACAGGGCGCGCCCCTATTGCATGGGCAAGCGCTTCGCTCGCATGCTCAGAGACAAAGAACAGCCAACCGCATACGGTGCCGACCAGCGCCAGCGGAATGAGCCAAACAAGTTCCAGGTTGCCTACCTCGGCAGCCTCGAACCTGGGCATGCCCATGCCACCGCCCACAAGCTGGCCAAGCAGCAGGTAGGTGCCCAGACCGCCGGCAATCGCAATGCCGTAGACCACCATCTTTTGCGCCTTGGGCAGCTTGATGGTGATCTCGCCGGACATGGACTCATCGTCGGCGTCTTCGCCCTGGCCGTCAGTACTTCCGGCAAGCGGCGCCACAAAGCCAAAGACGGGCGCGGTAAAGAGTGCCGTCAGGGCAGCCTGGGTGCCCAGCAGCGTGAGCTCCCTAAACTCGGCGCCAAAGCGACGCATGCGATCGCCGACCCAGCTGCACAGACCCGCGATGACGCCGGTCAGGCCGGCCTCCGGTCCAATGCTGCCGCCAAACAGCAGCGGCAGCAATGCCGCGAGCGAAAGCTTGCCCAGATTGTCGTACGGGTAGCGCCCGTCTTGCTTAACCTTAGCCATCACCTGGTTGAGGTCATCGGTCTTGGTGCCTGTCATCTTTTCGTACAGACCGATTAACAGGCCGCCCAGCAGGCAGACAAAAAACGGGTACGGCAGAAAGCCAAACGGGCCGCTGGCAAGCTCGGGCGAAGCGACGCCCAGCGCGTGCGGAATCTCGGTCCATAGATAGTCGATACCGTGCTCCATCGCAAAAAAGAACAGCCAGACTGCGGCACCCGCGAGTGCACCGGTCACGGCAACGCTGACCAAAAACAGCGCTCGGTTCGTGGGTTTGGCAAGGTTATCCATCGGGTCCTCCCGCGGTCAAAGTCGACATAGATACGTTTTATTGTAGAGCGAGCGTTGCCCGAACGAGCCAACCACCTGCGCCGAAAACGGCACCATTGGGAGCCATAGTGGGGCAGGCTCAAGACTTATCCGTTGATAATCGAGGCAATCTCGCGCAAATCGTCGGCAAAGTAGATGCCGTGCTGGCGCCTCGGGCTCGAAAGCCCCTTATCAATCATGTGCCCGAGCAACGCCTTGAGGTCGTTGTAGTAACCGTCCAGGTTATACAGGATGCACGGAGAGCTCAGGTGCCCCAACGACACCGCGGACATAACCTCGGCAATCTCCTCGAGCGTGCCCGTGCCGCCCGGAAATGCGATGAACGCATCGCCGAGCTCGATCATCTTGGCTTTGCGCTCGGCCATGTCGCTCGTCACGATAAGGTCGTCGATTCCGTCGTGTTGAAACTCTGCCTCGATAAAAAAGCTCGGCTCCACACCCGTCACATGTCCGCCTGCCTCGAGTACGCTATCGGCG
>USPH01000100.1 GCA_900556515.1 uncultured Collinsella sp. | reverse complement strand
CGGCAGCGTCAGATGTGTATAAGAGACAGCGGCTCGGGCGCCCTCGTCCAGGCGAATGATGTCGCCGGACGTAAGGCGCGCAAACGTCTGGTGACGCTTGTAGGAGTCCAGATAGATGGCAAGGTCTGCCGCCGAAAGCCCGCTCGCGCTCAGTTCGACGTCGAGCAGGTTACTCTTGACGGTCGCACGCACCGAAAGCTTGGGCGCGGGGCGGACCGAAATCTGGCGCAGACGGTCGCTGAGCATGACCTCACCAAGCTTGGACAGGGCGGATAGGCCCTCGGTCAGCAGGCAGAACAAGCTCTCGTCATCGCGCTCCTCAAACGCCAGACCGCCCTCGTAGAAATCGAAGTACAGAGCCGCCGTGTCCATAACGCGAAACTCCGCCACCTCGTCGCGGGGCGGCACGCCCGGGCGCTGCTCTTCGAAGGGGCTGCCCGGAGCGCCCAGACTAAAGAGGTCTGCCGACCAGTCGCCGTAGGTAACCGTAATTTTGCAGGTCACGAGCCCATCGTCGACGCCGATTGCCATAGCAAAGCTCGGCTCGGGCGCCACGGCATCGAGCGCAGCGGGCGCGGTAAGGTCGGTATAGTCGCGCAAAATGGGCAGAGCCATACGACAGAACTCCCCCACCTGGTCGGCAGCGATATGGACTGGCGTGCGACAGGGCAGCAAGCGCGATAGGAACGGCGCCGCATGCTGGGCAAACGCTACATCGGTGCGGCGCGCACGGCGGGTGTCGACCAGATAAGCTACGTCGCCCGAAGCAAAGCAGTATGCATCGGCCGGCAGGCGCAGATCGTAGCTACCACCAGCCGCCGGCGCGATTTTGGCGGCAAGGAGCGGTGGGCGCTTAGCGGACGCCTCGTCCTCCCCTTGCGGAGACAGCTCAACCGCCACGTCATAGGTGCGATGCGTCGTCGTCCCCCGCGACCAAGCGGGCTCAAAGGAGATGGTCTGGCCGCGCAGCAGGTCCAGCACATATACGATGCTATGCTCGGACAGCGGCAACTGACGCTCGGCGACAAAACCGCTGCGGGCAAAGTCGTACGACGCCGAACGCGAGCTTGTGATGTCATCGAGATAGGCAACTGTCGTCACAACAAGGTTGAGCAGCTTTGTCGACACGTCTTCGAAGGCTTCGGGCGTATGGACAAACGTGAGCTTCTTGCCGTACGAGAAGGTGCCGCCGCGCACGTAGGCATCGGCCATGCCGTCGATGTCCTTGACCACGTAGGAGACCGATCCACAACGAATGCGAAGCTCGAGCGCCCAGCTAAAGCGGTCGGCAAACAGTGGATTGTAGTACGGCACCAACGAGGGCTCCAACACCGCCTTGGGGGCATCGGGATCCACACTGCCAGCGAGCTTGCGGCGCATGCTCGCCAGCTCATCCATGCGTGCGTCCGAAAGATCGGAGAGCGCCGCCATGAGGCTGGGACTCGTGGGGACGGGCGCCGGAAAGGGAAAGTTGGGATTGACGGCCGGCGCTTTGGGCGCGGTGCGCGCGGGCTGTTTCGGCTGCGCCGTAAACGTGCGGACCGGCGTGCGCAAACCTTCGACGGGCTCGGCGCCGCTGGCATCCAAATACGCCAGAGCCGTGGCAATAGCGTGCTTGCACATACCGGGGTAACGATAGGCGGCGGGGCAATCGCAGTCGTAGTCGATCACCTCGTGCTCGTCCATGTCGAGCGCCACGTGCGTCTTGTACAGGTCGCCACGCGAACCGCGCACCGAGCCCTCAACCGTCACATTTTTGGAGAAGCGCGAGCCGCTGTCCTCGATCGACAGCACGGCGCCGTTGAGCATGAGCGAACGCCCCTTCATAAAGGTGCCGCTCAGCGCCGCCTCTTTCCGGAGCGCCTGCACAAACGTCCCCTGCGCCATCACTTCCTCCAATCTCACATGCCAAATGATTTTTCTGGGACGGGGATGAGAAAATCATTCCCATCCCAGAAAAACTGGTCTTCCGCCGCGCGTCACCCAAAATGATTTTTTAATCCCCAGAAAAATCATCTTAGATCACCGTCACGCGGCCTTGGTTGCCGACGATGGCCTTTGCCTCTGCCAGCAGCGGAATCGAGCGTGCATTGACCTTGGCCGGCACCTCAGCGCGCAGCACGCGCCCGTCGACTTGCTCAATAAAGATCTCCACGCGGTCGCCGCCCGGGTTGGTGGTGAGCACCGTGGCCAGGCGCGCCATATTGCCCTGGCTAAAGCGGCTGTTGGGCACCATGACCTCAAAGACCTTGGGCTTGTTTTTCTCCTCGCTAAGCTCCAGCGGCACAATCTCCTGCGCGATGATCTGGTCGCCGCGGTCCGAGCGCTCGAGCTTGCCCTTAATGCGCACAAACGCGTCGGACAGCTGCGCGCCGGTCTCGGGATCGACCTCGCCGTACAGATACCCCTCGGCCTCCTTGTAGGTCTTGGGGAACACCACGACCGTGGCCTCGCCTTCCATGTCTTCGAGCTGCACGATACCCATGGGGTCGCCGTTTTTGGTCACGCGCTTGGACACGCTCGAGACCATGCCGGCCCACCACAGCGCCTTACCCTCGGGAATCTCCTGGTTGATGGTGCCGCCCGTAGGATTCTGAACCTCGTAGCCGGTGTCGATCTGCGAGAACGAGAAGTCGCGCGCCTTGGCTAGTGCATACTCAAACGGGCGCAGCGGGTGGTCCGAGACGTAGATGCCCAGAACCTCTTTCTCCTGGCTCAGCTTAAGGTGGCGGTCCCACTCCTGGCCATCCGGATCGGGCACGCTCACCTCAAAGCCCGAGCCCTCAACGTCGCCAAACATATCGAAGAACGACGTCTGGCCGCTCGCGCGGTCCTTCTGGCGCTTTACCGCGGCATCGATGATGTTCTCGGGGTTGTTCTTGTCCACAAAGTGCATCATCTGACGACGCGGATAGCCCGTGGAGTCAAAGGCACCTGCCTTGATCAGCGATTCGATCACGCGGCGGTTGGCCTGGCTCGAGTCCACGCGCTCGACAAAGTCGTGCAGCGTCTTAAACGGGCCGCCCGCCTCGCGCTCGGCGATAATCGCCTGCGCTACGCCGGTACCCACGCCGCGGATGCCGGCCAGGCCAAAGCGCACGCCCTCCTTGGTAGCCGTGAACTCGGTACCGGACTCGTTGACATCTGGCGAAAGCACGGGGATGCCGTCATGACGGCACGCCGAGACGTAGTGCACGATCTTGTCGGTCTTGCCCGTATAGGACGTCAGAACGGCCGCCATGTACTCGTGCGGATAGTGCGCCTTGAGCCACGCCGTCTGCATAACCAGGATGGCGTAGCCGGCGGAGTGTGACTTGTTGAAGGCGTAGGACGCGAACTCGAGAACATCGTCCCAAATCTTCTGGGCGACCTCGCGCGTGTAGTTGTTCTTGATAGCGCCGTTCATCCAGTGGTCGTAGGTGGTCTCGTCCGAGCCATCCTCCCAGTGGAGCACCGTCGACGTGAGCAGCTTGATCTTCTTCTTAGCCACGGGCTTACGGATACGCGAGTCCGATTCGCCCTTGGAGAAGCCGCACATCTCGACGGAGATGAGCATAACCTGCTCCTGGTAGACCATGGTGCCGTAGGTTTCACCCAGGATGTCGTCCAGACGGTCGTCGTAGGAGACGGCCGGCTCCTTGCCGTTCATACGGTTGATGTAGGACGAGACCATGCCGGCGCCCAGCGGGCCCGGGCGGTACAGGGCGATCAATGCCACGACGTGCTTGTACTCGGTAGGCTTCATGTTCTTGATCGTGGCCGTCATGCCGGCGGACTCGACCTGGAAGACGCCGGCGGTGTGACCGGAGCCCATGAGCTTAAAGATCTCGGGGTCGTCAAAGGGAATCTCTTCCTCTTTGATGTCGATGCCGAAGTTCTTTTTGATGTTTGCCTTGGCCTTGGAGATAACCGTCAGCGTACGCAGGCCCAAGAAGTCCATCTTGAGCAGGCCCATGTCGGCAACGGTATGGCCCTCGTACTGGGTAATCTCGACGCCGCCCTTGGTGTCGAGCTTGGTGGGCACGTGCTCGTTGACGGGGTCACGGCAGATCAGAACGGCGCACGCGTGCACGCCCTCGCCACGGGTGAGGCCCTCGATCGAGAGCGCCGTGTCGATGATGCGGCGGGCGTCGTCGTCCTTTTTATAGGCCTCGGCAAAATCGGGGTTAAACAGATCCTCTTTGCCGGGTTGCTTGTCGAGCACCTGCTTGAGCTTGACCTTGGGGTCGCTCGAGACCATCTTGGACAGGCGCTGGCCCATGTAGACCGGGTAGTCCAGAACGCGTGCGGCGTCGTTGATGGCCTGCTTGGCCTTAATGGTCGAGTAGGTGATGACGTGGGTGACCTTCTCGGGGCCGTAGAGCTGGCGAACGTGCTCCACGACCTCGAGGCGCCGCTCATCGTCGAAGTCCATATCGATATCGGGCATCTCGGTACGCTGCGGGGACAGGAACCTCTCGAACATCAGGCCGTTCTCGAGCGGGTCGAACGCGGTGATGTTCATGGCGTAGGCGACGATAGCGCCGGCGGCCGAGCCACGGCCGGGGCCGACGCCGATGCCGTTGTCCTTGGCCCATTGCACGTACTCGGCAACGATCAAAAAGTAGGCGGCAAAGCCCTTGTCGCAAATGACCTTGTATTCGTACTCAAAGCGCTCTTTGATGTTGACGCCACCGATTTCGCGTGTGGCCCAGTCATCGCCATAGTGTTGGCGCAGGCCCTTCTCGCACTCGCGGCGGAACTGGCTCTCATGCGTCTCGCCCTCGTCGAGCAGCGGGTAGTTGGGCAGGATGATGCTGTCCCAGTCGAGCTCGACGTCGCACTTCTCGGCCAGCTCGACCGTGTTGTCGCACGCTTCCGGGCAATACGGGAACAGGGCGCGCATCTCGTCCTCGGTCTTCATGTAGAACTCGGAGCCCTGCATGCGCATGCGGTTGGGGTCGTCCACCTTGGAGTTCATGCCGATGCACATCATGACGTCCTGGACGGGGGCGTCGTCGCGCGTGAGGTAGTGGAAATCGTTGGTGGCGATGACCTTGACGCCGACCCGCTCGGCGATCTGGATGAGCTTGCGGTCGAGCTCCTCGTCGGTGAGGCCGGAGTCCGTCGTGATGCCGTGCTCCTGGATCTCGATGTAGAAGCAGCCGGGCTCGAAAAGGTCGCGGAACGTCTCCGCCCACTCGACGGCCTTGGCCTCCTCGCCGCGGTCGATGCACTTGGGGATGATGCCGGCGATGCACGCGGAGCTGGCGATGAGGCCGGCGCTGTGACGGCGCAGGTTGTCCAGGGTGACGCGCGGCTTGTAATAGAAGCCGTCGACGGCAGCTTCCGAGACCGTCTGCATGAGGTTGACGTAGCCCTGCTCGTTGCGGGCGAAGAGCACCATGTGGTAGAGCTCGGGCTTGCGATCGCGGGCGAGCGTGTCGTCCGGCGTGAAGTAGACCTCGCAGCCGAAGATGGGCTTGATGACCAGCGGCGGCTTGGTGGAGTCGAGGGTGCCCTCGGCGTCCCAGGCGGCCATGTCCTTCTGGAACTGGGCGTAGGCGCGCGGATCGGCCTCGGGGTCGGGCTGCTCGAGCTCGTCGCGGCGGCCCTTCTCGAGGAAGGACTTGTCGTGGCTCCAGGTCTTGTACTCGGGCGTGCCGTGGTTGATGGCGTCGCAGGCGAGGCCGAGCTCCGGGATGCCGTACATGTACTGTCTCTTATACACATCTGACGCTGCCGACG
>USPH01000099.1 GCA_900556515.1 uncultured Collinsella sp. | reverse complement strand
GGCGAGCAGCTCCTTGACCTGCTTAGCAAGATGGTCGGTAACCTTGGGGTCGATGCCATATTGGCCGTCGCCCATCAGCGCTTCGCCGGAAAGCTTAAGAAGCACGCGTTTATATCGGATGTCGGACAAAGCGATCCTCCTTTAGATTGAACTCTCAACATTCTATCAAAGGCTCTAAGAAGAGCCATGAAAAAGCAGGCTGTGAGTAAAACCCACAGCCTGCTCATTACCAGCTACAAGAGCTTATTTACTCGCCACGGACCAGACGGTCAAAGGCAACGACGGTAATGGTGTCGCCGAGCTCCTTGGAGACCTGCTCAGCGTACTTCTTGATGGTGAGGGAGCTGTCCTTGATGAACTCCTGCTCGGTGAGCACGGACTGCTTGTAGAACTTCTCCAGACGGCCGACAGCCATCTTCTCCTGGATAGCCTCGGGCTTACCGGACTCGGCAGCCTGAGCCATGTAGATCTGCTTCTCGTGCTCGACGGTCTCGGCCGGAACCTGATCGCGGGTAGCGCAGATCGGGGCGACGGCGGCAACCTGAAGGGCAACGTCGTGAGCGAAGGTCTTGAAGGATTCAGCCTGAGCGGTCTCAGCCTTCTCGAAGGCGAACTCGACGAGGACGCCGATCTTACCACCCATGTGGATGTAAGAAGCGAGCGCGCCGTTCTCAGCCTTGCGAGCAGCGAAGCGGGAGATCTTCATGTTCTCGCCCATGATGTGAATCATCTCGGTGAGCTCGGAGGAAACGGTCTCCTCGCCCATCGGCTTCTCGAGCAGAGCGTCGACGTCAGCAGGCTCGGTGGTAGCGACAACCTCAGCGACCTTGGAAGCAAAGCCGGTGAACTTGGCGTTAGAGCCAACGAAGTCGGTCTCGCAGGAGAGCTCGAGCAGAGCGCCGGTCTTGCCATCCTCGGAGACGAACGCGGCGACAGCGCCCTCGTTGGTCTCACGGCCAGCCTTCTTGGCAGCCTTGGCAAGGCCGTTCTTACGCAGAACGTCGACAGCGGCGTCCATGTCGCCGTCAGCGGCGACGAGGGCCTTCTTGCACTCCATCATCGGGGAGTCGGTCATCTCGCGGAGCTGCTTGACCATAGCGGCGGTAATCTGGGCCATTGTGGTTCCTTTCAAAGAGATGAAAAAGAATTAACTAAGACTGATTTACTCGGCCTTGGGCTCAGCGGCCATCTCGGCCTCGGAGACCTGCTCCTTACCAGAGCCAGCGAGGCAGGCGTCAGCCATGAGCTCGCACATAAGGGTGACAGCGGAGATAGCGTCATCGTTGCAGGGGATGCCGTACTCGACCTCGTCGGGATCGGAGTTGGTGTCGATCAGGGCGACGACGGGGATGTTCAGGCGCTGAGCCTCCTTGATGGCGTTCTCCTCGCGCTTGGTGTCGATGACGAAGAGAGCCTGGGGCAGACCCTTCATGTCGCGGGCGCCACCGAGGTTGGTCTGGAGCTTGGTGAGCTCCTTGCCGAGAACAGCCTGCTCCTTCTTGGGCAGAACAGCCATGCGGCCGTCCTCGACCATGGCCTCGAGCTCCTCCATGCGGTTGATGCGGGAGCGGATGGTGACGAAGTTGGTCAGCATACCGCCGAGCCAACGCTGGTTGATGTAAGGCATGTTGGCGCGCTCAGCAGCGTTCTTGACGGCCTCCTGAGCCTGCTTCTTGGTGCCGACGAACAGCACGTTGCCACCCTTGGCGACGTTCTTGACGAAGGTGTAGGCCTGGTCGGCGTCGAGGATGGTCTGCTTGAGGTCGAGGATGTAGATGCCGTTGCGCTCACCGAAGATGAACGGCTTCATCTTGGGGTTCCAGCGACGGGTCTGGTGACCGAAGTGGCAGCCGGCCTCGAGCAGGGTGCGGATATTAATCTTGGTAGCCATGTTAAACCTCCTGTGGTTTGCCTCCGCGCGGGGTCATCCTCCAAAACCAACCCGGACATGTGCTACCAAAGCCCGGGCACCACGGTATGAAGTAGCCGCGCGTGCGTGATAAAAACATGTTGCCGTGAAGCAACCCGATGAATGATAGCAGGAATGCCTCTTCCTGCCAACCCGCAATCAAAACCACACACCTGAGTGCGGCGCGGGACGTCCCAGCCACTATTCGCCGCGGGGATGGGCTTGAGCCACGGCACGTTTAAGCCGATCGGGTGTGAGATGCGTGTAGATCTGCGTCGTGGACAGGCTCGCATGACCTAGCAGCTCTTGAACCGAGCGCAGGTCCGCACCGCCCTCGAGCAAGTCGGTCGCAAAGGTATGGCGCATCGCATGCGGGGCGATGTCAGCCGGAATGCCGGCGAGCGTCGCCAGCGCATGGAACCGCCGCCGGAGCATCGCGGCGCTCATGCGATTGCCGCGCGCCGATATAAGCAGCGGATGCGGCCCGGTAGCGAGGTCGCGGCGCTTTGCCCGAGCGAGCAACTCCGGCCTCCCCTCTTCAATATAGAGACGCGTCACATCGAGCGCACGACGATACAGAGGGACGATACGCTCCTTGCTCCCCTTGCCCCACAGGCGCAGCGTGCGCTCGGACCATGAGATGGATTCCACATTGAGCGCCGCAAGCTCTGAGATGCGGGCACCCGAGGCATAGAGCAACTCGAGCATCGCCGCATCGCGCAGTCCCGCGGGTGTTGAGGTATCAGGCGTCTTGAGCAGCGCCTCGACCTGCTGGGTCGTAAGGACGCCCGGCAGGTCACGCGGCAGCTTGGGCGACGCGATCGCCGAGACCGCATCGCCCTCGACAATCCCCTCGGCAGCCATCCAGCGATAGAGAGATCGGATAGCCGACAGGTGCGCCGCAAGCGTTCGGGGAGCCACCTGCTCACGCGAAAGCTCAGCAAGATAGCGACGAATGGTGCGCACGTCGGCAGCGAAAGCATCAATATCCTCGCGCTCGCACCAGGCAGCAAAGCGCTCCAGTCTCGAGCCATAGGCCGTCACCGTGTTGGGAGAAAGCCCCTCAACGCGTGCGATATAGGCGATAAAAGAGTCGACGGTGTCGTACAGGTCAAAGGCTATGACCGGTCGCCTCCAAACAAGTCGGAACGCGTGGCCAAGTAGGCATCGAGGGCCTCGAGCGCACGGTCCGCATAGGCCTGATAGCGGTCGCGCTTGCTGCGGCGCTTACCGTCCTCGAGCGGCGGCACCAGGCCAAAGTTGACATGCATGGGCTGATAGCCCACGGTGGCAGGATCGGTCGCATAGCCCACGAGCGCACCCAGGGCGCCCACGCGGGGCAACTCGACGGAATCGGCGCCGATAGCCTCTGCATAGGTGTTGAGCGCCGCGAGCAGACCGGTCGCCACGGCTTCCATGTACCCCTCGGTGCCGGTGATCTGACCGGCCAGGCGCACGCCGGTACCGGGCACGGCAAAGGTGCCATCGAGCACGTGCGGGGCGTCGACAAAGGTATTGCGGTGCATGACACCGTAGCGGAAGAACTCAGCGTTCTCCAGGCCCGGCACCATATGGAAGACGCGCTTCTGCTCGCCAAAGGTCAGGTTGGTCTGGAAGCCCACCAGGTTATAGGCGGTCTTCTCCTTGTTCTCGGCACGCAGCTGAATCGCCGCCCAAGGGCGACGTCCGGTACGCGGGTCGGTGAGGCCGACGGGCTTCATGGCGCCAAAGCGAATGGCGTCCTTGCCGGTGCGCGCAACCTCCTCGGCAGGCTGGCAGGCCTGGAACAGATCGCCGCCCTCAAAGTCCTTGAGCACCACGCGGTCGGCCGTGGTGAGCGCCTCGATAAAGGCCTCGTACTCCTCCTTGTTGAGCGGAGCGTTGAGATAGTCGCCGCTCCCCTGCTCCTCGTAGCGCGACTGCGAAAACAGCACGTCCATATCGAGCGTGGAGGCATCGACGATCGGCGCCGCGGCATCGAAGAACGCAAGGGCGTCGCCACCGACGAGCTTCATGACCTCTTCGCTCAGCGCCGGTGAACACAGCGGGCCCGCGGCAATGACCACGTGGCCCTCGGGGATCTGGGTGACCTCGCCGTGAACGACCTCGATATTGGGGCGGGCGGCAACCTCAGCCTCGACGAGCTCGGAGAATGTAACACGGTCGACCGCCAGGGCGCCACCAGCGGGAACAGCAGCGCGATGGGCGCAGTCGAGCAGGACTGAACCCATGCGCTCAAGCTCGGCCTTCAGCAAACCAGCCGCGGAATCCGGACGGGTCGACTTAAACGAATTGGAGCAGACGAGCTCTGCCAGGTGATCGGTATGGTGAGCCGGGGAGCTCACCTGGGGGCGCATCTCGCACAGCTTTACGGCAAACCCGCGGTCTGCCAGCTGGATCGCGCATTCCGAACCCGCCAGACCGCCACCGATAACCGTCACCTGATCGAACTGCATCTGCAAACACCTTTCTAATTGACACGTTTTCCATTGTGACCGAAGGGCGTCTGGGCGTGAAGGGCAAACTTGGAGGGCGCATACCTTCCATCCATCATGCGCTCGATAAGGCCCTCGAGTTCAAGCGAACCCAAGAGTTTGAGTACGCCGACAGCATCGAGTGAGACGAGCGCCGCGATGTCGTCGACCTTGAGCGGAGAGGCGATGAGCGCATGCATCACGGTCTGCTGTGTTGGATTCAGGTCGGCAATGCCGGGAGCATCGGGGCGCGAGTAGCGCAGGGTGCCGTATATGCGAGAGATAGCCATCTCGATGGACTCCTCGTCGACAATGCAGCAGGCACCGTTCGCAATGAGGTAATTCGTGCCACGCGACTCGGGCGATAGGATCGACCCCGGCACGGCAAGAAGTTCGCGCCCCAAATCCATAGCAGCCTCGGCTGTAGAAAACGTCCCGGAAGGCATACCCGCCTCGGATACAAAGAGGGCTTGCGACAGGGCCGCGATCACGCGATTGCGACGCGGAAAGGCAAACTTGCGCGGACCCATGCCCCACGGAGAGATCGACACGACCGCGCCGCCCGTATCGAGCGTGCGCGTAATAAGCCCCGCGCTCGAACGCGGGTAGACCACGTCGGCGCCCGTCCCCAGCACCACGACGTGTTTGCCGCCGGCGTTGACCGCAGCCCAACCCGAGGCCTGGTCACAACCGACCGCACCGCCCGAAACTACCGTCACTCCCGCCTCAACCGCCACCTTCGCCGCAAGCTCTGCCACGGCAAGACCATACGGCGAGGCCTTTCGCGCACCGATGATGGAGAGCGCAGGCGTCGAAAGCGCCTCGGGGTTGCCGCGCACATAGAGCGTCTGAGGTACATCAGAAAGCTCCAAAACGGTCTCGGGATACAACGCGTCACCTGGATGCAGCTCGAAGGTCCCCTCAGCCATCATTGGTCCCTCCTTCCCTGGTACATCGCCGCCTCGAGCACGTGGTCCTGCGTCACCTGCTCGCTCTCGGCGACATCTGCGATCGTGCGCGCAATGCGAACAAGGCGCACGATGCCACGCCCTGTGAGATGCGTGCGCTTCGACAGGCCGAGCACACACTTCTCCGCCGCATCATCGAGCTCAAAGGTCGAAACGACGCCGTCAATGGACCGAGTCTCGTCATCCTCGGCCTCGGCATCCGCATCGTCCATGCGGGATTCGCGCCAAGCGCGAAAGGCGCGACCGCGCACAACGTAGTCACGTAACTCGGCCGACGACATGCCCTCCGCACCCTCGATAATCACTTGAGGGTCGGGACGGGTCACATCGATCATCATGTCGATACGGTCGGCCAAAGGACCGCGCAGTTTAGACCGATCTGTCTCTTATACACATCTGACGCTGC